>JAYVIY010000150.1:0-12029 GCA_043769795.1 Pseudobdellovibrio sp.
ATGTTTTTAAAAAAATGCCGTGGTGGTTAACCGGTTGGTATCTCGATTTTGCATCCTTTTTAATTTACGGTTTAAACTTAGATTTGCGGGGTTTAGGAATTCCGAAAGATCCTTTCGGTTCGGTGATGATAACTAATGTAGGAAGTCTCGGAATTGAATATGCGTGGGCACCGCTTTGTCATTACACTCGGGTGCCGCTGCTTTTAACAGTGGGTTCTGTTCATGCTCAGGCCGTGGTTGTCGAAGGCCAAGTGGTGGCACGACAGATTATGCCTTTATGTATTACTTTTGATCATCGTTTAATGGATGGGATTCACGCGTCGCATTTGTCGCGAGAATTTAAATTGTATTTTAGCGATCCAGAGAAATATTTTGGGTATGAGTAAAATGCGACGCTTAGAATTTTAGTACTCAGAAATAGTAATGTAACATCAAATAGGCGTAGTCTTCAAAATCGTTGCTTTGGGCCAGCACACGGCGCTTTGCATAAAGAGATTCAAGTTCAAAATGCGGTCGTGGGTACCAGAGAAAGCCGCCTCCGAGGTACTGAATTTCAGAACTACTCGCTACATCGGTTTTGCCCCATTGTTCGACCAATTGAAGATGAAATCCTTTTTTGAATTCGTAAGCACATTTAAATAGTTCGAAAACGGATTGGGTTTCTATGTCGCTATTGTTTTTTGACCAAACCTGATCAACTTCAAAAAGCGAATAGAATTTTTCGCTCCAGCCTAGAACAGCCTGCGCTCCAACCTTAATAATTCGATAATTGTTGGCTTCGCCGTACCAATAATTGAGCCCGATTTTATGCTGATCGCTGAGATTTTTCAGCAACTGTAAATTAAGAGCGACTTCTTCATCGCGAACCGCTGAGGATGCCAGCGACTTTGAAATTCCGGCAGTGAAGTTGTAATTTTCACCATTCCATTGCAAATCAATTGCTTGGCGTTCAGTGCCGGGGCCATACCCGAGGTATTGTCGCACTAGAAAATTATGTTGAGGTATATTGAGTCCGTAAGTTGGAACAAAAAGCCCCGCCCGTAAAGACAACTCATCGGTGAATTGGTAAGAGAGAGAATACTTTGTAACATCCGGTTTTAGGCTTTGATTACTTTGTTCAACTTTTCCAAGACTCAAGCTCGCGGTTAGCTTTTTAAGGGTGGCCGCGAGCTTGAGGCTTGCATCCATCCAGATGAAACCTCCGCGTTTGACCTGTTCATTTTCCTGATGATATTGCAGCCCACGTAAGTCGCCGCCCACGTTAAGCCAAGAACCGATTTTTTCGGGGTCGATCATATAAAAAGCCCGGGCTTCATTCTGACTTCCGAACGAGCTTAAGACTTCGGTAGAAATGCTACGGCCGTAGGAATTAAGCACGCCACCACCCGAGTTGGCCACGTGACAGGCATTACAGTTAACGTAGTGATGCCTAATCATCTCCGGAAAGGCCTGAGCTTTATTAAATAAAGAGAGCAATATCAATATCAACATTTAGTTTTTCGAGACAATTTTCAATTGATCAAATTGAACGTTTATTTTAACAAGATCAACGACTTTGATTCCGAGATACTCCGGAATTGAAATATTGAAATCAGAAAGCTTTATTTCAAACTGGGCTTCGCCTTTTATTTGCGGACTATCGACGTTGAAATGACCATTGACTTCGTGCTCAGTGCCGTGAAGAAGTAACTTTCCTTTAAATACTGAAGAGTTAATATTTGGCTTTTGTAGACTCCAGCCAAGTGGCAGTTGAACGTCGGTCAACGTCAGAACGGCAAGTGGGTTTTGTTTGATCTCGAGATACTTTTCTTTCATATGTTCGTCGCGAAGTCCAATACCTGTTTTTAGGGTTTCTAAGTTGAAACTGATTTGACCCTGAATCTTGTTTTGATTGATCTGCAAGTTTGAAGAGACTCCTGCGCCTTCGCCTTTAATCTTTATCATGCTGGGTCTTCCGACGGCTTCAAATTGAACTTTTCCGAGGCTGGCGTGGGCTGAGTTCAGAAAAACTAATGCAGCAATTACTATTATCGGTTTCATTTGGGACTTCCTTTTTGGATCCATGCGAGGATCATTGTTTTTTGTTCTAAAGTAAGAGGGGTGCCGCGTTTTGTAGGCATTTCGCCTGAAGACACAACGTCATTTATGGTATTTCTGTTCAGAAAGACATTCTCAAAAGTTTCTAAGTTAACATCACCTTTGTTGCCGGCTGCAGCTGAATGGCATTTTAAGCAATTGGTTTTGATTACCAGATTAAAGACGCTTTCGAAATTGAGTTTCGGTGGTGCCGGAGCGGGAGCCGGCGTGGGATTGGGTGTTGGAGCCGGTGTAGGTGTCGGTTTTGGCACTGGAGCCGGAGTTGGGATTTCTCCGCTGATTTTCCCGTGTTCAAAGGCGCCGGCATCAATCCAGTCAGTGAGTAGTTTTATTTGTGATTCACTGAGTTTAGCGTTCGGAGGCATGGTGCCGCCGGCTACTTCCTTTCGAATTTCGTGGGTGAGTTTTTCAACAGCTGCAAAAGTTTCAAGATTGATTCCGCCTTTATTTCCACCACTTGCCGAGTGGCATTTAAGACAAGCTTCGTTGATAATTTTTTCTTGAATAATTTTGAACGTGATTTGGTCTGCAGAAATGATTTTTTGTGTTAACGTGCCGTTTTCTGCAAGTTGCTTTGATTCGTTGTAATTGCATCCGAAAAGCAATAGTGTTGCCGCGCAGAGTGTTTTACACCTGTTCATAGAATTCTCCCTTTTATAATAAGTTAATGCTTGATTTCCGCAGCCGAAGATTTTAAAAAAATTACAGCAATGTCACTTTTCTAACAGCTTCAGTTCCAAATTACCTGCATCTCACAAAAATGAATATAGTACAGAGATTAAAAGCTTTCTACTAAGACCGACTAGAGTATATGATGGGATTTGATGGGATTTATTAAAGAGCTCTTTTATAAAGGTGAATACGCAGAGGTGCTGGAAAAGGCTTTTGAAGTTGAAAGTCGGTTTGAGCTGGGGCTGTTTTCCTACATCTTAGGTTCGCTAAGCTTTTTGGGCCGTACTCAAGAGGCGGAGGCCCTGTTTCAGGCTCATAAAACTAAACTGAGCGATGTTCAAAAGTCTTATGCCTATTTTTTTCTGGCACTGGCTTTCACGCGAAGGTCGCAATATCAAAAAGCCCGCACTTACTTAATTCTTAATCGCAGCTTGGCTAAAAAGAGCCCGGTTCGAAATCATGAGGTTAGATTTTTAGTCGAGCAAGGAATTGCATTTTTTCTTTTTTTTCACGGGCGCTTTGAAAAATCTTTGGCCTGGAGTGAAAAATCTCTGGCTTCCGCCATCGGCACCGACGATCTGTGGATGCGTGCCCTATCTCAGGATTTACTGGCCAATAATCTGATTCAGAACGGACGAATTCACGAAGGTCTCGGGCATTTTAATGAAGCGCTCAAATACTCTAAGAAACTGAAAAACAAAGCGTTGATCACGGCCATAAAAAGTTCAACCGTGTTGCTCAGTTGCGAATACGGAATTGAGCTTGCCGAATCTTATAAGAAACTTTCAGACTATTATATGGATCAGCGTCAGTTTGACGGTTTTACGCGTGCCAATCTGGGCCTTGAGTTTGCACGTCAGCAGACCTTGCGGGGCGAATGGAAAAGCGCAGTGCAAACGCTAAATGAAATTTCTGCCGGAATCTTTCAGAATCAAAATCGCCGACAAGAGGCCAGATTCAATTTGCGCTGGGCTGAGGTGTATTTTTTAAAAAATGAACCGAATACTTGTCTGCATTATATCAGATCTGGCAGGCGTTGCCTTGAATTTGTCGATCACACTTATGAAATGCAGTTTATCGGAATGGAGCAAAAAGTCTATAGAGACTTGTTGAAAGAAAAAATTCCGGAAGCTCTCACTAAGCGATTGTCTGAATTAACTGCGAAGTTCAATAATATTAAGAACAATAATATCCTGGTTCGAGAAAAAGTTTTAACCTCGAATGTAATTGAATCAGGGGATGATGAAATCAATCAATTACTAAAAAAAGCGGCGCAGAACACAAAAGCGGCCCGTCAGATTATTTTACAAACCGGTTATTTAAGTTGGCTCTATCGTTTTTTCGACATTTCTAAAGGCGAGCGCATTATCTTGCTGAATCTTGAGCCTAAAAGTTTAACCTACATTACCGCTGATGGAATTTTTCATCAGGCCAACGAACTTTCGACACTGAATTACAAGATTATCAGTAAATTGTCTGAGGGTTTTACAAGTAAAGAAGAACTGGTTAATTCGGTTTGGGGCTATACTTACGATCCTCTCCGGCATGATTCGTTGATTTATTCGAGTTTTTCGGGTCTGAGAAAACTTCTGAGTGCGGACAGCCGGATTATTGAGACCTCTGAAGTTGGATATGCTCTGCATGCCAAGGTAATTAATTTACTTGAAACAAACGACGCCGATACGCCAGCATTAGATGAGCGTTTCACGCTTCAAAGTGACATTTCAGAACTTCTAAAGCATGGGCTTAATTTTCGTCAGATTCAGATCATGCAGTATCTTGATCAGAACCAGTTTATATCGGTCAAAACCGCCATTCGACTTTTTTCGACCTCTGAAATAACTGCCAACCGTGATTTAAGAACTTTGTATCAAAAAGAACTTGTGCTAAGAGTAGGCCAAGGTCGATCTACACACTATGCGAAAGCCGGTACGTTATGAAAAATTTTTATTCTGTTTTGGTCACTACATTAATTGCGCCTTTAACGATTTTTGCCGGTGTAAAACGCGCAACTTACGAAGTGCCCACTTCGCAAGTTGATTTAAAAGCAGCGGCAACATTTAGTATTGAACAAATCAGCGTTAATCGTGTGGGTGACAATATTATGATAAGGTACCTCGTGCCGCAAGAGCTCACGGGCGAGCCTAATTTAATCGAATTCAGCGGAACAATGAGTAAGGATAGCGCTCAACTGACTTCTCCGGATGGTGATCTTGATTGCCTCACCACCCGTAGGCAAATGATGTGTACGGTTGAGTATCAGAAGATTCGTTTTGACCAAGAAAAAGCGCAGCAACTGATGACTGGCAAGTTCAAAGGGGAAGAGCTTTTAAAACGCATGGCGGTGCAAGAGAGATTCTCAACCGATCCGATCGGAATTATCCGTATTTCTTTTAGTCGGTAACTGGACTTTGGGGATAGATTTCGAGCCAAATAAAGATGCGAAGTAACAAAGTCAGCGGATTTGTATAATATAGGGCATGGCGACTATCGAAAATTTCTACAAACAATTGGTTAATATTACAAAATTAGAAAACCTGTTAACGGACGAGTTTTACCGACCGGTGCCTGATGATTGGTATGTTGTCATTACAGATATTAAAAAATCTACTGAAGCTGTGCAGCGCGGTCATTACAAACAGGTCAATATGGCAGGCGTCTGTTCAATAATTGCAGTTAAAAATGCCTGCGGTGATTTTGAAGTTCCTTTCATTTTCGGCGGCGATGGCGCTACTTTGTATATTCCTGCAAGTGCCTATGCAAAAGTTGAAAGTGCGCTTTCAACAACAAAACAAATGGTAGCCGAGCAGTTTCAGTTAGAGCTTCGGGCTGCGATTATTCCAGTTAAAGATATTTATAAACTCAATGGTCGGCTTGAAGTGGCCCAGTTCAGATTGTCGAGCAAAGGGCGAATAGCAATGTCGCGCGGCGATGGTTTGAACATTGCCGAAGCGCTGGCGAAGAAGACAGATCAATATGAAATCAAAAGTAAAGCGGTAGAAAAAAATTACTATGAAGGGCTCGAATGCCGTTGGGAACCGATCAAGTCTCTAAAGGGACAGATTTTAACCCTAATCATTAAATCACGAAAATCAAACGACTATGGCTTATACAGTTCGATACTCAATTCTATTATCGGCATTGCACCGAATTTAAGTTTAGCATCCGAAAAGAATCTGAAAGCTAAATGGCCTCCGGCTTATCTTTATGATGAGTTAAAGATAAAACGAAAAGGATTTTTACTGTATTTGACCTATGCTTTGGTTTTGCTGAAAATGTATTTGCTTTCTATTGTAATTGAAAAAACCAGATCAAATCCAAAATCGCTGGCAGCTCAGTATATTGCGGAGCTTTCTCAGAACACTGATTTTATTAAGTATGACGATTGCCTTAGAATGGTGATTGATGTCACCGGTTCGCAGAAAGACGAGATCTTAAAATTTTTGGAAGAGAAACGTAGTTCGGGTTCAATATATTATGGATCACACCTTTCTGAAGAGGCACTGATGACCTGCTTTGTTCAGTCTAATCAGGATCACATTCACTTTGTGGATGGCGGAGCAGGAGGCTATGCCATGGCTTCTCAAATGTTGAAAAAACAAGTTTAGAAACAAATGTCGATTTTGCATTCGAGTTGGAGTGAGGGTTGCACCTCTGTTCTGAGATGCAAAAAAACAATACTAAATGCAGTCTATCCGCGCGCCTATTGATTTCAGCGACCAACTTCTGGTTGGCGTTAGCCGATAAGTGTTACCGTCTCAGATTGAAACAACTTCGCTTGGTGCCGGTTGCAATCGTCATTATTCTCTTTTCAGCGATTCCGGCACTATCTAAGAATTTATGCGTAGATCTTTTTTCTGAATTATTTCCGCCCTCAGAGCGCAATCAATCTGTTAATTTCGATTTAAACAGTGCGCTGAATCCAAGTCGGCGCCTTTCACAATTTGAGTCGACGTCTTTTGCGGGGCTAAGAGTAATAGCAAAAAATATTGAAAATTCAAATGCATCTGCCGTTCGTAAAAATCAGTTTATTAAACGAATTGTTTCGTTAGCTGAGTTAGTGCCGGTTCTTAACTGGACTTACTTTCAATCTGAAAATACAAAAGTAGAACTATCAAAGCTTTTTGCTGATGAGAAATTTATATTTGAAACTGAAAATTTGTTTGAACAATTGATTCTTCAACGCCGAGCTTTTCAAGCTCGGTCTGCAGCGCAGACTTTTGATTCTGTTTTACAAACTCGGTTTAAAGACTTAGAAGCAAGCTTTCTGAAAAAAACTCAGGAACGTGCGCCGGGGCTTAAGGATTTCTTTTCTCGCCTTGCAAAGCAAGTCGAACTTGAGACTGAAAGACAGCTGACTATAGACCGCAAGAGAAAGGAAGAAGAGGCAAGCAAGCAACTACGGGCCCGCCAACTTGAAAGAGTAGCCAGAGAAGAAATTGCGCGTTCAGTACAACTGCTGGAACAGACTATTATTCAATGGCAGAAAGCGCGGGCAGCGGGGCTCGTACCTACGGCTTTGTTCGATTTTTTCAGTCATCAAAAGATAGTCAAACTACTTCATCCGGAATTTGCATCGGTTTCAAATAAATTGTTGAATTATAAGTGGTTTAAGGAATTGTCGGCAGAGGATCAGCAGGTGACCTTCTATCTTGTTCACCGCACCTACTGGCTTTCAGGTCAAGTAGGCGACATTAGGCAGAGCTTACTTCTGAAAAATACTGCAGACTACATTGCGAACGGGTACTTTCCACTTCTACCCAGGTATCTTATTGATTCGGGCGGCTATGCCGGGGAATCACATATAGGTCTGAGTTCTTCGACGCTTATGCAGGACATGCATAGAGGATTAAACACGAGCATTCTTACCAATCCACGAGTCGTTGATTTTTCGGTAGAAGTGCTAGTTCATGAAGTGAATCATCGGATAAGCGGACAACTGAATGACCACACGGTCAAGTATTTGATTGAAGAATATCGCGCTTACCAAGTTCAGTTTTATTCTAAAAACGCGCGCCTAATGACGGCTCGTGAAGGTTTAAGAAAAGTACTCGAACTTGTCTCAAATTCCTCAGGCTTGTACCCAAAGATTAAGTTCGGATTTAGGCAGAATTATTCGCAACCCGAATATGTTAAATTTTTTGCTGCCTTTGGTGTTGACTCGGTTGAGGTGTTTAACAAGTTGAGTGAATCACCGAACGAATTGCTCGATATGGCCTCTAATGAAAAGCCATCACCCCGACTGGGCTGGGTTGGATATCTGACTAATAGTCCGAAGCCAAACTCCGACCGCCATTTACAAGATCAAATTGTGTCGCCGGAAATTCTAAAGGCGATAGATAAATTGGCGAAATGATATTTTTCTCTCGTTTTGGTGCAACTCAATTTGAAGCAACTTCGATCTCAGTTCAAAACAGGTGATTTTTTCAGTGTTGCATACGTAAATAACTTAAACGATTTTTTTTATTCAAAAGCTTTCTGATTGAACTCGGCGGTTAGTGAGGTGGAATCCGATTTGCACTGGGGAAGTGTGGGGGATCAATGAAATTAAACAAAATTATTACGACCTTTGCGCTGTTGCTTTTCGGGATTGTAACTCTAACTTTCAACAATTGTGCTAAACAGGCTGCAAGTGAAGATTTGGCTGTTAACTCAATTCAGGCAAGTTCACTGACATCATCAAGTGTGTCGGTGCTATCCAGCACATTGAGCTGTGTTGATAATTCACCAAGCGAATTTAAACTCTATGTGGCGAAATCACTTAACGGCCCTTGGGTAGAGAATGGTTCCTTTTGCCGGGGACAGGTCTCTTATTTTAAATTGACCGGAGTAAAAGCCGGTATGGCAGTAAAGGGATGCACAAACCCTTCACCGGGAACCGGTTGCCTTGACCTGACCAAACACCGAGTTTTTACCGCGGCTGAAACATCCAGCGGCAATATCATTACTACAATTACTGCCAGTGAATCAATGAGCTATCCGCTGACTCAATATAGTTTTTTTCTCAGTGTACTCGGTGATAAAAAGATTCTCTTAGAAAAGGTCGGCGTTGCTGCGATGACCACGTGCGCGGGATCGGCACCGCCTCCAACAACAGCGATGAGCTGCCTTTGGCAGATCATCAACCCACAACCGGTTGTCGGCGGTGGCGTGAACGTTTATCCGGCACTGACTTGTAACCTAGCTAATCAAGGAGCTAAGGGCTCTGGCTATTATGATATGGGGAGTGGTAATCATTTGGCGCAAAACTACGAATGTAAATGTCAGTAAAGTTTTTCTGTATCTATTTGAGAATCAGAATTAAACCCCATTGAGTTAACTTGCGTGTTTACCGAAAGGTTTAACATGAAGCCAAGTCGAAAAACTTATGTTTATAGTCTTTCAATTGGGTTAGTTTTTTTAACGGCTCTCTTCTTTCAAAACTGTGGAAATGTGAATGTTTCAAAACCTTCAGAGGAACTGCAGTCGGTCGCAGAAATTCCTCCGGTGGTTCCTCCCATAACGCCACCGGTAGTTCCGCCGGTGGTAACACAGCCTGCACCTGAAGTGGTGCCGGCCACAAATCCAATTTTTACCGGTGCCGGAGGGCAAACCTGGGAGCAATTTCTTAAAGTTATTTTTCCTAATAATCCGGATCTATCCCAGCAAAACCGGCATGCCTTTAATCCGACGGCTCCACCGCAAGTGGTAAAAGATAATTGCTCTACCTACACAAATATTGTCTATCAAGAAATGCCTTGGTTTAATGCCTATGTGGCCGGTGCCTATCCACTGCAGCAGTTTGATTTGATTCATCGCGGAGTACCCGAGAACGACGTTGATACAGTTTACGTGCTGCATTTTTTCGTACCGTTTGAAAGTATGAACGATCAGACAAATCGTTTGACGATCATGCTGGCAGAACTTGCTCCGGCCCAGCCGCTCTGGCGTCAAACGGGTTTTTCATCTTTGCCATGCTGGAAAGGTACTGAAGTCTATTCGCAATATCAAACTGATGGTTCAGAGATTGTAAATATAAAACCCTATGCGGGGCAGTATGCGTCTTATGGTATTTCGCGAGGTCGTGATTACTATTATAACCTTTCTACCAAAGTCGGAACTTTTCAGAGCTACGGTCAAACCTTTAATGTGGGCGAGTCATGTGCCGGCCAACTGTCCTGTGATTTTCTTCTGAAATTCAAATATACGCGTTCCACAGATTAATCGACATAAAACAGTAGAAGTAATTTTCAATTTTATCAAATAATAAGTTCATAAAAAATGTCATTAAACAAATCCAATTCAATTTTCTTAAAAACTTTTCGTAAAAGATTTCAGCTAGTTGTGACTTGAAAACCGCTACCAGAAGGTCGCTGCTGCGTATCCAGACCTTTGTCGGTAAATTCGTTTTTTACAACTGGTGCCTGAAACTCCTGTGATACTGAATCCTTTTAACTGAAAGGAAGTTATGAATTTTAAAATTAGTATTCGAACAGCATTAGTAGCACTGATTATTTGTTCTGGTCTTTTTGCACAGGCGCAAACTTTTGCAGTGAGGGGATTACGGGTAGACACCAGCTATTTTTATACGATGTATCCCGCACTAACGCAGACTCAGATTGCAAATAAAGTCGTCTCCGATGCAAAAGCCGCTGGCGTGAACACGCTTTTTCTTTATGCCTATAACTCTGTTTACGGGGCCCTCTATCCGACAACCTATGCGCAGACCATTGTAGAATCGGGTTATGGCAGGCAGAACATCTTTAAAGAAATCACAACGGTGGCAAAAACTAACGGCTTAAAGGTCGTAGCTGTGGTGCCGGTTAATAACTTCAAAACTGTTTGGGATGCAAATCCGGCGTGGCGGGCAAAAAATAAAGCGGGCAATGATTACATTCCGTTTGCTGGTAGTTACATGCTTTCGGCGTGGCATCCTGATTTCAGAATTTGGCTGAAGGGATTCTATGAAAATCTGTTATCGCTAAATCCTGACATAGACGGACTCGAAGCTGTTGAGCCCACCATCGATTTTAACTGGGCAAAGGACGCTGACTACAACGCTGTCGCCAACCAGAAATTTCAGTCATTATATCCTGCCGGGATTTTAGGTGACCAGAGCTGGCTGAACTTCAGGGCGAAAGGAATGACTGATTTAATTTCGATTCTAAATAATGCGGCTTCATTGTATTCGAAAAATTCGTATCTTGTGCAGACCTGGCCTGCAAAGCCCGATGGCAGCTTGTTTTCTTCCGCGGTGATTAAGGACAATATCGGTCTTGATTTTGACGGAATTCTCAGCTTAACCGGCACTTCAAAGCTAAAATTTTTAATGGCTGAATTGATGTGGCAGCAATGGGCGGCTGAATACGGGCCTGCGCAATTTCCGGTTTCATGGACCACCCAGGCAGCGAAAACATTTATTTCTTACGTCAATGGCCGAAGTGTGGCGCTGATCCATATTGAGATTTCTCCGTTTACCGGAGCCTACGGAAGTATCACTCCGACCACAGCCGAATTCGCAAATACATTGCTTGCCATCAAGGATCTTAACACCGGAATAGATGTTTACGATTATAATCAGATTGCAACCCGCAATGCCTGGGCTCAGTTAACGTCGTGGGGAACCGGCACAACGACAACAACGCCTACGACAATTCAGTGCGGAGTCACCACACGAGCTATGACTTCGCTACCCAACAGATGGGGAGTTACCCAAATATGTAAGGCCACACTTCCGATTTCAACTCCAAGTGCCACAGCCGTTGCGGCCGCAGTAACAAATGCGGGAAGTTATTATCTCGTTTGTCAGGCCAATGGATCCTGGGCAAGTGTTCCGACATCGTCTTACTGCCCGGCACCTTCTGCCGCGATAAAGCTTTGAGTTTTCAGAAAGCCCTGCTCAAAAAGGCACTTCATCACGATTTCAGAATAGTGTTCGTGAGATTCTTTTGTGTATTTGAGCCGGGTGTAAATCTGCGCTAGGTTTTTAAGTCCGGCCTCATCAGTTAATTTTTTGAGGTCACTGTTATTCATATAGCGATTCCAGCCGGCCTGCTCGCGCGCAGAGTAGGAGCTCTGAATCTGCGCATCGCTTCGTTCTTCGTAATAATTGCGATGAACTAAAGCTGAAAGCGGCAGCCTGTCACGAGGCTCAGGGGCCTCGTCGGGATAGCCCAGGGTGAAGCCCACCACCGGAACAACGCCCTCGGGGCATTTCAATATTTTTGCTATTTCATAACAGCTGGCCAATGTGGTACCGAGGTAACACACCCCTAGGCCTT
>JAYVIY010000151.1:0-12017 GCA_043769795.1 Pseudobdellovibrio sp.
CTTCCGGGTTTCATTGAAGCCCGCCGTGTGAACTGGAATTACCTTTATAAAGGAATTAAAAACTCGCCGGTTTTGAATGATTACCTTACGCCGATTGAACCAACACCTGGAACGAACCCCAGCTGGTTCGGCTTTCCGATTGTTTGTCAGAAAAATCTGAGCCGCCACAAAATTGTTCAAAAACTCGAAGATGCCAAAATCGGAACCCGGCTTTTATTCGCCGGCAATCTAATCAAACAGCCCGCTTACAAAGGTGCCAATTTCAGGGTACACGGTACTCTTGAAAACACCGATAGGGTGATGAACGATTTGTTCTGGATCGGTGTACATCCGCTACTGAACAAAGTAAAAATGGATTATATGCTTGAAAAGTTAGAGGCCGTAATTAAGGAACTAGCTTAAGTTGCAAACGTTTTTTCAAAGCTGAAATGATCACATCCGGATTCTTCAGCAGAAAAAGAAACGAAGCTTTTTTTATTACTTTTGAACGAAATTTTGAAATCGGTTTTTCAGAACCCTTGTTCTTGCGCATGCTCCATAAAGCCAATTGCTTCATTTTAAAATCATTAATTATTTTATCGGAAACATTGAAGTTGTTATGAACAAAACGGCACAGACTAAGTGTTGCGCGGATATCAATATTGACCGAGCCGTTTTCCGTGTGTTTCCGGTAATTTATTAAGGTATCAGCCAGCCACACGATGGGCCCTATGGCGCTCAATTTCAGTAAAAATGAAGCGTCGGCGTACTTATTGCCTTCTTTAAAACTGAACATATTCTTGTTCGCTACGTCCGTTCGGTAAAGATATACCGGAAACGGAACAATGCCTTTTGTTGAAACCAGATGATGTTCGGCAAGACTCTCAGGCGAGCGAAAAACCGTTTCGACGTGCAGATAAGGATTAAAGAGTTTTTCGGTCAATTCAGAGTTATTAATAATAAAGCCGTTAGCCCCTACCGCCACGGTTTCATTGGTATAAAAGCCGCTTATAAGTCTTTGTAATGCATTTTTTTGCAGAACATCATCATCATGAAACATCATGAAAAACGGTGCCGTAACTTCCTTTAAGATAAGATTATGGTGTTCGATGGAAGAAAGACCGGGTCTGCGTATATATTTGAATTTATTAAGCTCATCGCTTTTATTGAGTTCTTCAAAAACCTCGTTATTGGTAGAGCTGTCGGAAACAATAACTTCGAAATTCAGATAATTCTGCCTCAGTACCGACGTCACCGCTTCTTTGACGAATTGAGTCCGATTGTGGCATAAAACATATACCTGAATAAATGGATGTTCATTTTGTGTCGTATTCATTTTCTGAGCCTGAGGTTAACAAAATTATTCCCACAGTAAAACACAATTTATTGACAGAAATTTGACCTGATTACTAAGACTTTTTACACTTACGTTGACACAAAGACCGGAATATCGCACACTTCGACGCGTGAATAAAAAACTAAAAGTAGCTATCATCGGCAGTGGAAATATCGGCGCAGATTTGCTTATTAAAGTGAATCGGTCAGAACATCTTGAATGTGGGGCCTTCATCGGTCGAAGCATGAATTCTCAGGGTCTGATGATGGCCCAGAAATTAGGCATTACCACCTCCTCCCTCGGGATCGATTACATCATCAATAATCCGGATTGTTGTCAGATCGTGTTTGACGCGACTTCAGCTGCGGCTCATATCCAGCATGCTCCGGTTCTGGCCTCTATGGGAAAATTCGCGATTGACCTCACTCCTGCAAAGCTCGGAAAAATGTGCGTGCCTGCAGTCAATCTTGAAGCCTGTCTTAATGAAAAAAACGTAAATATGGTTACTTGCGGTGGTCAGGCTTCTACGCCAGTTGCATATGCCATCGGTCAGACACAAAAAGATGTTGAGTATATTGAAGTGGTTTCGAGTATCGCTTCACGAAGTGCCGGCCCTGCAACGCGTGTAAACTTGGATGAATATATACACACGACTGAAAGTGCGGTTAAAGCCTTTTCGGGCGCAGCCAGAACCAAAGCCATCCTGAATCTGAACCCGGCGGTACCGCCGATTATAATGCAAACAACCATTATGGCAAAAGTTGCAAATCCGGATCTTGAAGCGCTTAAACCATTTTTGAAAGCGGTCGTAGCTAAAGTTAAATCCTATGTTCCTGAATACGAAATTAAAGTAGGACCAATTGTTGAAAATGGGCGTATCGTGGTTATATTGACTGTAAAAGGCCAAGGAGATTTTTTACCGGAATACGCCGGCAATCTCGATATCATCAATTGTGCCGCAATTGGAGTAGCAGAACGTTGGGCCTGCCAGCAACTCGGAATTCCGGTTAAATCCAGCGGAGTATTACTTCAATGACTGTAAAAAATAAAAAAATTATTATCTCAGATCCGACTTTGCGCGACGGCAATCATGCCATCCGGCACGAACTTAAAAAAGAACAGATCGCAGCCTATGCAAAAGCTGCCGATGCTGCGGGAATTGATATCGTTGAAGTTGGTCATGGCAATGGTCTTGGCGCCTCTTCATTACAATTAGGTGAATCGGCCTGTATTGATGAAGTGGCTTTAAAAACGGCGCGTGAAAATTTAACTAAATCAAAACTGGGTATTCATTGTATTCCAGGGTTTGCCACAATCGAAAAAGATTTAAAATATGCGATCGAATGGGGCGTAGACGTTGTTCGCGTGGCTTCGCATTGTACCGAAGCCGACCTCACTCAAAGACACATCGACTTTACACGAAATAAAGGCAAAACCGCTTGGGGCGTTTTGATGATGTCGCACATGGTTTCACCCGAAAAACTTCTTGAAGAAGCGCAAAAAATGGAATCTTACGGCGCTGAAGCTTTTGTATTTATGGATTCGGCCGGAAACTATTTGCCTGAGGATGTAAAAATACGGGTTGCCACCTTAGTTGAAGGTTTAAGTATTCCGGTTGGTTTTCATGGCCACAATAATTTGGGTATGGCTGTCGCTAATTCAGTGATTGCATTAGAAGCCGGAGCCACAATTCTTGATGCCTGTGCCCGTGGCTTTGGTGCCGGTGCCGGAAATACTCAGATTGAAGTACTCGTCGCGGTTCTGCACCGCATGGGTTACGAAACCGGTATCGATCTTTATAAATTACTTGATGCGGCCGACTTGGCCGAAAAAGAACTGATGAAAGAAGTGCCGACCATCAAATCCGTAAGCGTTGTCAGTGGCCTAGCTGGTGTGTTCTCAGGTTTCATGAAACCGGTCACACGTATTTCACAGGAATTCAAACTTGATCCTCGTGATATTTTCTTTGAACTTGGCAGACGAAAAATTATTGCCGGCCAGGAAGACTACATCATCGAAGTGGCTACCGAAATGTCTAAAAAGTTAGGTTCATTAAATTGAAAAATACAGCGACTGAATTAATCCGAAACGATTGCCGTGAAGTTTTAACTAACGATATGGTCACAAAACTCAGCCCATTAAGATCGAGCCGCGTTGTAGTAACCGGTGGAACAGGTTTTGTCGGCAGCTGGTTGCTCGAAATGATTTCACTTTTAAATGAAGATCATAATTTTCAGACCCGCGTGCATATTATCGCGCACGAAGTCGATGCCTTTAAAAAACGTCACCCGCAATTGGTTGCACGCCCTGAAATTACTTTTGTAAAAAATGATGTTCGGCATCTGCTTGAATTGCCGCGAGATACAAATTGGCTGGTTCATGCTGCAGCTATCCGCGACCGGCAGTTTCATTCAACCTGGCCTATTGAAACTCTTGCAACGATCGCAACCGGCACCGAGCAAGTTCTACGTGCAAGTCTTCAGTGTTCTGAATTAAAAATGTTTATGAACTTAAGTTCGGGTCTAGTTTATGGTTCGCAACCTGACGATGTGCCCCGAGTTCCAGAAAATTTCTCCGGCGCTCCTCCCTTGAATAACGTAAATGCAATTTATGCTCAGGCAAAACGCTACGGCGAAAATCTATGCACTGCTTATCGTGCACAGGAACGTCTTCCAACTATGTCGGTTCGGCCTTTTTCATTTATAGGTCCGTTTCAGGATCTGGATTCTCCTTGGGCCGTTACCAACTTTATTCGTGACGCAATCAACGGCAAAGATGTTCGTGTTCTGGGCGATGGCAAAGCTCTGCGCAGTTATATGTACCCGAGCGATATGGCCCTTTGGATGCTGGTGATGATGGTCAGCTCTGAACCCGGAGCTTGCTATAATGTGGGTAGCCCTGACGAAATCAATCTGGCAGATCTGGCTAAAAAGATTGTTGATTACACAAGCCCGAGTTCGCGCGTGCTTTTAAGTATGGGCGACTCTCTTAATTCTAAATTCAGCCGGCTTGTACCGGATGTTAATCTTGCAATTGAAAAACTGAAATTAAAGCAAACTGTCACGCTCAATCAGGCCATAGCTAAAACGATTGAATGGCACCGGGCCTAAAGGCTTTGAATTAATTTATGGAGAATAGACCTGTGATCAAAAGTGCAGACGTTGTTGCCGATTTTCTTGCTGAAAAAAACATTCGACATATTTTCGGTATTATCGGTTCCGGAAATGCGCAAATTTTCGATGCCATCCATCGAAAAGGTTTTACTGAAATCATCTGTGTTCATCATGAGCAATCGGCAGTCATTGCCGCCGGAACCTATTATCGCATCACTGGCCAAATTACAGCAGCCCTTGTTACAACCGGTGCCGGCGCAACAAATGCAGTTACCGGTGTCGTCGACTTATGGGCTGATTCTCTTCCCTGTTTAATACTTTCAGGAAATGAAAATTCAAAATTTACGAACCGTGAAAATCCACTGCGAATGTGGGGAGTTCAGGGTTATGATTGCCTTTCAATGATTCAGGACGTTGTTAAATTCACAAATCGCGTCATGGATCCACATCAAACCAAAGCCACTCTTGAAGAAGCTTTTTATATAACCAATTCCGACCGACCCGGTCCGGTTTGGGTGGATATTCCGATGAATATTCAGGCGGCACCGGTTGAAGTTACAAAACTTGCAACATTTACACCTCCAGCAAAGCCTGTTCATTTTGAATCGTTAGCAGGACACAACTCAATCGAAAAAGCCTGCGAAAATCTACTTACAATGTTACAGACTGCAAAACGACCAGTGTTCTGGCTGGGGCACGGAATTCGCCTTGCTGAAGCGACGACTCTCCTTGAGCCACTACTGAAAAAAGCGCAGGTACCAAGTTTACTTTCATGGGCCGGCATCGACATGATTTCATCCGAGCACCCGCTGAATTTCGGCCGCGCCGGTGTCTACGGACAAAGATCTTCAAATTTTATTTTGCAAAATTGTGACTTACTTATTGCCATAGGTACGCGAATGGCGATCCCGCAAATTGGTTATGACCTGAGTGAACTGGCAAGAGCAGCAAAAATCGTGGTTGTTGATCGCGATAAAGCAGAAGCCACCAAACTCGGGGATCGCGTTCAACTACCAATTTGTGCCGATGCCAAAGTGTTCATTGAGACTTTGCTTTCCCAGCTAGAAGCAAAGGCGACTTTGAACTTTCCTGAATGGCAAAAGAAGTGTGAATACTACCGAGCGAAATATCCGCTCATCGAAGAAGTTCACGACGACAAAGACGGTTTTATTAATTCCTACACTTTCATGGAAAAATTAACGAAAAAGTTTAAACCTGATCAGCATGTTGTGACCGACATGGGAACTGCACTGCTCAGCGGCCACCAGATTCTGCAATTTAAACCGGGCCAGAGGTTTTTAACTTCGACTGGTCTTGGCGAGATGGGTTATGGCTTACCGGGCGCCATCGGTGTTTCTTTTGCGCGAGATCGCGGTGAAGTGCTTTGCCTTAATTGCGACGGTGGCATGATGATGAATCTGCAGGAATTGCAAACCATTGCACATCATCGTTTGCCGATTAAAATCGTTGTGTTCAATAATGACGGTTATCTTATGATTAAAAATACGCAGAAGGCGCTTTTTAATGGTCGCTTTTCAGCAGTTGATAAAACCTCTGGCGTTACCTGCCCTGATTTTTCAAAACTGGCCGTGGCCTTTGGCTTCGCCAATTACCGTGTTCGCACCTGGGACGATTTTGAAAAGTACATTCCAGAATTTTTTGCAGAAACTGGCCCTTCAATTTGCGAAGTCTTCACTCACCCGGAACAGTTGTTTGTTCCTAAACTTTCTTTAGTACCGAATCTTGACGGCAGTTATGTTTCTCCGCCGCTTGAAGATCTTTCGCCGCTTTTGCCGCGTGAAGAATTTGAAAAAATGATGACGATTGGCGTGCATCCAAAATCAAAAAATCTGAAAACGGATAAGGTATCGCATGACTGATTACGAAAATTTTGTAACTGCAATCTTTGACCGGATGAAATGCAAAGAATTAAGTGATCCGGTGGTTTGTCTTCCTGTCAGAAATTCAGAAAATGAACTCGTAGCTTATTTACGTCCGATCACTAAAGAATTTCGAAAAAACGAATCTTATCTGCCGGCGTTAATGACCCAGTGGAGAATCGAGAACCCGACTATTTCCACTGGCGTTTTTGTACCGAACGAAGAGCGAACTGCAAAATGGCTGGATGCACTGGTTATTGGCCGGCCTGACCGCATGCTGTTTACCGTTCAATCCTTAACCAACCAACCACTCGGGCATATTGGTTATTCCAATTTCAATTTCGTTGAGGGCTGGGGCGAACTCGATAGCGTTTTGCGCGGAGATAAAAAAGCGATGCCGGGTCTTATGACATTTGCCACCTACTCCCTGATGAACTGGGGATACTCAACACTTAAAATGAAAAAGATCAAACTTTCGGTCTTCTCTGATAATGAATCGGCGATTGCATTTTACAAACGAATGGGCTTCACCGAAACTGAAAAAAAGCCGCTTTATAAAGTGATCATGAACGGCGAAGAAAAATTAGAAATTGCCCCGCAGGATTACAGCGGACCAATCGAAAAATACTATTTACAAATGACTTATTTGAAAGGGGATTTAAATGTTAGCTAGATCAGAAAAGAAAATCGCATTTGCCGGGCCTTGGATTACTCAGAAAGAATTAGATTACACTCGTGAGGCCACATTAAATGGCTTTTATGAAAATTTTGATAAATATGCAAAAAAACTTGAAAAAACAGTATGTGATCTTTTAGGTGCGAAGTACGCCATCGCCACTCACTGCTGTACTGTGGCACTTCACCTTGCGTGCGAAACCCTTGGCTTAAAAGAAGGTGATGAAGTCATCTGTACAGATTTCAGTTGGGTGGCAACGGCCTACGCCATCACGTACACCGGTGCTCAGCCCGTATTCGTTGATATTAATCCCGACACTTGGACAATTGAACCTGCAGCGATTGAAAAAGCCATCACACCAAAAACCAAAGCCATCATGCTGGTTCACTCGTTTGGCGTACCTTGCGACATGACTAAAATTATGGAGATCGCTAAGAAACACAACCTGGCCGTTATTGAAGATGCAGCCCCTGCGATGGGCGCAAAACACAAAGGCCAGTCGGTCGGAACATTCGGCGACTGGGGTTGCTTCAGCTTTCAGGGCGCAAAGCTCACTGTCAGCGGCGAAGGCGGCATTATGGTTACCAACAATAAAGAACTTTATGAAAAAGCAAAATTCATGGCCAACATGGGCCGCACCGACCGTAAAGCGAAGTTCTGGTCAGATGGATTGGGTTATCAATACACAATCGCAAACTTGACCGGTGCTTTGGCCTTGGCGCAAGTTGAACGTATCGATGAACTTTTAGAGAAAAAGAAAAGTATTTTCAATTGGTATCACGAACGTTTGCATAAAGTTCCGGGGATTAAGTTTATCCGTGAGCGCACAGGTGACGTGGCTAACTACTGCTACCCTTCAATACTTCTCGAAGGCCCTTTTGCCAACCGCCGTGATGAGGTCTTAAAGAAGTTCGAAGAGCTGAACATTCACTGCAGACCTGGTTTCCCGCGTATGAGTCAATTTCCGCTTTACGAAAAAGACGTACGCTTTGAAAATCCAGTTGCCAAGTCGGTTGAACTTCACGGAATCTCACTTGCAAGTGCTGCAAATCTTGAAGCTCAGGACGTTGATTTTGTCTGCAACGCTTTAAAGGAAATTTTAAATATTAAGTAATTTTATCGAGACTTCTAAGGGTGCTCAGTGCTTCCGGGAGCGCCTTTTCTAAGGATAAATTCGCATAGGCCAATCGAATAAATTTTTCCTGACTTGGGCCGAATATACTTCCCGGTAACCCGATGATACCTGTGTGTTCATACAGCTTTAGTGTTGCCTCAGTAGCGGAAAGCTCTCCCCACGGATGTTGAACATAAGCAAAAAAAGCGCCGATACTTTTTAGTTCAAAATTTTTGATTTCGCTGAAAGCTGCTTTCATCATCGCTCGCTGCTGAGCTAAAATCTGACGTTGTTCATTCACATCTTCACTGCAGAGTTTTAAACCCCAATACGCGGCACGTTGACTGATATGCGGCGCACAGATAACAAGCGTATCCTGAATCTTCATCAGCTGAGTGTAAACTTCAGGTCGTGTTACAAGATAACCAACACGATAACCGGTTAAACTGAAACACTTCGAAAAAGAACCCACAAGACTTAAACAAGAACTCAAAAGTTCGCCAAGCCCTGAGTGCATATCCTCCTCTAAAAAAAGGTAATAGGTTTCATCTAGTAAAACTTCCACCTTGTTGGTTTTGCACCATTTTAAGAGAGTGAGCATTTCTTCCCGCGAGTAACAGGCACCGGTGGGGTTATTCGGAGAAATCAGCACCACACCCTTACTTTTCGTCTCTTTCAGAAAAGTAATAAGCCGGTCGGCTTTCAATTGAAAGCCGTTCAGAGGATCCATCGGAAACATATCAAAATTCAGCCCCAGCATGCGGGCCGCCATCTCGAAATTAAAATAAACCGGTTCAAGCAGCGTAATGCGGTCACCAGCATTGAACATGGCTAGCATCGCGCTGTACATCGCATGGTTGGCTCCAACCGTTATACATACACTTTCTTCAGGAAAAAAGGCGCCCAGCGGATGGCGGGCTTTAAGCTCGGCTTTTAATTCTTTAGTGCCGGGCACATCAGTATAAAAACCCACGTCCGTCGAATTCTTTATATCTTCAATAAGATGTTCATTTATTTTTTTAAACGTCGGAAAAACCGGAACCGCTTGGCTCATGTCATAAGTAGCCTTTGGGCCTGAAGCCTTCTTAATGCGGGCTTTAAACTCTACGATCGGAGGAGTCAGAGTATCGATTACAAGTTGATTCAATTTTTTACTCCTTCAAATTGCCGGATCTGCGCTAAGGACAAATCGACGGCCTTTTCACCACTCAGATAATAGCTACGATACCAATCGCAGGTGTATTTCAGCGCCTCATCCACATCGAGCCGCGGCTTCCAGTCGAGACGTTTTAAAACTTTGGCGATATTTAACTTTAGATATTTTGCTTCATGCGGATGCGATTTTTTATCGTAATCCCATTTAGCCGACTCGCCCCAAATAGCTGAGATTTTATCTGCAATATATTTTACATTTTTGGAGTCAGATTCATAGGGTCCGAAATTCCAGGCTTCAGAAAATTCGCGGGGGTTGTTGAAAAGGCTTTCAGCCAGAGTTAAGTAACCTGAAATAGGCTCAAGAACATGTTGCCATGGTCTTGTGGCATTTGGATTTCTGATCATCGGAGTTCGGTTGTCTGCAAAACTGGTAACGAGATCCGGAATAATCCGGTCTTGTGCCCAATCTCCGCCACCGATAACATTTCCGGCCCGGGCTGTAGCGATACCGATCTGACGTTCACTGAAAAAGGATCTTCGCATGGCAGAAACTACAAGTTCGGCGCAACCTTTACTTGATGAGTAGGGGTCATACCCGCCCATGGCTTCATCTTCGCGATAGCCTTCGCTCTTTTCCGAGTTTTCGTAACATTTATCTGTCGTAATAATAACGACGGATTTTACACTTTCAGAATAGCGAATCGCTTCCATAACGTGGGCCGTGCCCATGACATTCGTTGCGTAAGTCAAAATCGGTTGTTCATAAGAAAATCTTACAAGTGGTTGAGCTGCCATATGTAAAACTATTTCGGGCTGAGATTGCTTTAAAAATTCCGCGAAAGTTGTGTAATCGCAGATGTCTGCAATTTTTTCCTCAGTCAATAGACCACGGACTTTAGCCTTATCATACAACGATGGAACCGTCGGCGCCGCCAATGAGTAGCCGTAGACCTTTGCGCCCATGTCATGCAGCCACAAAGCCGTCCATGCGCCTTTAAAGCCGGTATGTCCCGTTAGCAAAACTTTTTTATTTTCCCAGAATTCACGCTTCATTTTTTACCAGATTTCCCAAGAGGCTTTGCTGTCTTTAAAACCATATTCAAAATTTCTTATAGTTCCGAATTTCGTCTCAATCAAGGGAAATTCGGTTAAGCTACACTATCCTAACTTCTGTTTTATTTTTGGCAGATCCATCTCTAACTCACTAATATTAAAACTTGAAGCTCCGCTGTGTATATCAATTCCTGTAATTTGCTTATTTTTATCAAAATCCAGATTAACGGAATCGTTAATTACGACTGTTTCTGCCGATGGATTATCGTTAAGCGAAATATACATGCTGTCGGTCTCTTTTAAATATTGAATTTTCATTTTAACCTCAGGGAGCATGTCACATATCTCTTCATGCTGGTCTGAAGAATAGTTCCGAACTTCGTGCCAATCAAGATCCGGACTTCGAATGTTTCCTTGTTTCGAAGCACAGCAAGGTCTCATAGATCATGTAGAGCGTTGGTGGCATATTTGCTATGAATTCAATTAAACTAGGAATCGTCCGAAAAATAGAGCTTCCTTATTGTGTTATTTATGTTATATTAGTTATTTATGGCATACAAAACCTGGATACAAATAACCATGAAAGGATTGGCTTGAAAATCATCATTACACAATGGGCTTTGGATTCATATCTAAAAATGAAACGCGAAAAGACGTTCTCCGATCAGGAATACAAACAAGAAATTCGACCTGACGTTCTGCTGTTAAAAAGAAACCTCACCGATCCAAAGTTTTCGAATTCAAAATATTGGTCCATTGCAGAGTCAAGTATGCGCATAGAGGCGTATAATGAAAACACTATTTCACAAAAGAAAAATTGAACATGCAAGATCGGCTACTGAAACTGCACTAATCTTTCACGAATTTCTAAAGAAAAATTGATTATCAATCAATAGAAGACATTGCACTTATGGTCGATTTGCAGCAAGCGGAGATTGACGAATACGACAAAAAACTGACTACAAATAAACTTGAAAGCGGTGAATAATAGTGTACACTTTAAATATGAGGTATATTTGGGACATCAAGAAAAACGACTCCAATCTAAAAAAACATGGAATTAGTTTTTACGATGCCTCACAGGTCTTTAGAGATGAGAACTATATAACGCTTTTAGATTCAGACCACTCTCTCGGAGAATATCACTTCGTTGTAATAGGAATGACTCAAAAAGGCTTATTAACAGTAGTTTATGTTGAACGGATTGAGAACGTAGTAAGAATAATTACGGCAAGAAAAGCCAAAAAAGCAGAAAGAGGACTATATGAAAACAAAATTAGATCTTGACCCGAAAAAGTGGAGACACGCCACTCCTGAAGAACGAAAAAAATACACCAAAGGATTAGATCAAACTTTTGGGAAAGTAGGTCGTCCGAAGCTTGGTGCTGAACTCAAAAAGAAATCAGTACATATCAAGCTAGATCCGGAAATTATTAAAAAATTTAAAGCCAAAGCTAAAAAAGTAGGTAAGCCCTATCAGACATTAATAAACGAAGCCCTAAAAAAAGCGGCCTAAGAATTTAAACCTTAAAGCCGTCTAAAATTGGACGTAACAAAAACTGCGCCTTCAACTTGGAGTTAGGGATGAGACTTATTTGCGTGAGGCTAATATGAGATCAAAAAAACTGACACCAGCTTTAAAAGTTGAACTGATCGAGGTTGGGCACAAGATGAATCAATCGGGTCTTCAGCACAAGTTCATCGCGGACGC
>JAYVIY010000152.1:0-1683 GCA_043769795.1 Pseudobdellovibrio sp.
GACATTCCTGACCAACTGATCCCATGAAATTTTATACTGCCTTTGCTGGGGTTATAGAGCCCCGCAAGAGTTTTAAGAAGTACTGTTTTGCCGCTGCCGCTGGGGCCAATAATCACGACGGTTTCACCTTCAAAAATTTGTAGATTAATATTCTGCAGAATGGTCTCTCCGCTCAATTCTACATTCACGTTCTGCGCTTCGATAATAGGAAGTTGTTGTTCTGCCAAAATGGTAAACTCTCTGTTTTGTTTGTTAGATTTCACTAAGCCTGTCATAAAAAAATATATTTTCAACGTGAATTATGTCACGTACCAGAATTGTCCATGGGCTTCCTGTTTGGCCTTCGTCTTGCTTATTTTTGCATTATGGAAAATATAAAAAAGCCAGCCTATCTCAATTTATGGTACATCCTTTTCGGGTTCTTGATGGTCTGGACTGTTCGCGACATGTGGTCTGCAAATCTGCAATCAAAACCGATTTCTTACTCAGAATTCAAAGATCTAGTTAAAGAAAAAAAACTAACGGAAATCTTAGTTTCCAATGAGGACGTTAGTGGAATACTGCAATCTCCGATGGGTGATTTCAAGTCGGTTCGGACTAAAAAAATTGAACCGGAGATGATAAAAGAACTAGATACTTATGGAGTTAAATATTCGAAAGTCAGTGAGAACACTTGGATGAAGACGCTGATTTCCTGGGTTCTGCCGTTGGTGTTTTTGTTCTTTATTTGGAATTTCTTTTTGCAGCGTATGATGGGGCGTGGCGGGATTCAGAGTGGGGTTATGTCGGTCGGAAAGAGTAAGGCAAAAATCTACGTAGAAACTGATACCAAAGTTACATTTAACGATGTGGCCGGAGCGGAAGAAGCCGAAAATGAATTAAAAGAAATCGTCGAATTTCTGAAAGATCCGAAACGTTTTGAACGTTTAGGTGGACGTATGCCTAAGGGGGTGTTGCTGATCGGGCCTCCTGGTACCGGAAAAACACTAATTGCCAAAGCCGTCGCAGGAGAAGCTGGGGTACCGTTTTTTTCAACAAATGGGGCAGAATTCGTCGAAATGTTTGTTGGTGTAGGTGCCGCCCGAGTGCGGGATCTTTTTGACCAAGCAAAGAAAAAGGCACCTTGTATCATTTTTGTCGACGAGCTCGATGCGTTGGGAAAAGCACGAATGGTTAGCGGCATCCAGAGCAATGATGAGAAGGAGCAGACATTAAATCAATTGTTGGCAGAGCTTGACGGGTTTGATTCGAGTGCCGGAATTATCCTACTGGCAGCCACGAATAGACCTGAAATTCTTGACCCAGCTCTTTTGCGCTCAGGTCGGTTCGATCGACAGGTCTTGGTGGATCGACCTGATAAAGTCGGAAGATTAGCTATTCTGAAACTTCATATTAAGAAGACAAAAATTGACGAAAATCTGAACCTTGAAAAAATTGCAGCCATTACGCCCGGATTTACCGGCGCCGACCTTTCAAACTTGGTGAATGAGGCTTCGCTTGCGGCTGTTCGGAGAAACGGCGATTCGGTCACTGAAAATGACTTTACAGTGGCTGTTGAACGCATGCTCGCGGGGCTTGAGAAGAAAAATAAATTGATAAATGATTTTGAACGTAGAGTAGTGGCCCATCATGAAATGGGTCACGCTATTGTGGCGTCAGCCATCAACCACGGCAGCGAAACCA
>JAYVIY010000153.1:0-4647 GCA_043769795.1 Pseudobdellovibrio sp.
TTTTGCGAAAATTTCGCCAGCTCCTGGCGATAAATGATGATCTCAGAATCTTTTCTGGCCATCTCAGACTCAAGAAGCTTTATTTTTTTCTGAAGTTGAGAATTGTCGTCTGAACTCATGGGTTAAGTCTGGTATGAGTGCCCAGAATGGTCAAATGTAAATAGAGGTTTTTAAGTACTTTTGACTTGCTAATTCTTGCTTATCCTCAGGCTGGCCTCTTTCAGGTACTCAGTTTCTTTAGAGATTACGTTCCCTACTGAAAAATGTCCGAGGCCCGGGCTGCTGATTTTCAGCTCCTCGAACTGCGATGCGCTGACTTCATGTTTCTTAAGCTGCTCTACAATCCGCGCCTTTAACAAACTTCTGAGATGATCACTCATACTAAATCTTAATATCCAATTGGCCGTAGAAAAATAGGTCGGTAGCTTCGATGGGTCTAGCTTTTTTTTAAAGTAGAAATGCCCCCAAAAACTCAAAAACAAATGTGAGCAGCCTTGGTAGAGAATCAGCGCAATACACAGAAAATTAAAACGGGTCAGTTCTCCGGTTTTGCTGAACAGGTAATTAATCTGAATGTAATCCAAAGCAGAAACACTAACGATCAAAACCACGATCCATGCCAAAAATTGCAGACCGGAGACGCTCTTCCAGATGACTTTAGTTTCACTGACAGAATCGACTGACAGCCACCATAAATAACATATTCGCGACAGATAGAGCGCAAACACAGCCATTGTGGCCAAGTGCACATGCATTTCATTTTTGCCGAGAAAGTAAAAAACCAGAGCGAGCAGCAAATACTCTTTTCTGAAAATCCATTCAAAAACAAAAAATATCGCAAACACCACGAGCATCGGCATCATGCGACCATCTAGCAAAAAAAGCACAAAAGGATTATCATCGGAAAGCAGACCGGCTAACGACCATGAAAATTTGAAAGGATCTATAGCCAAAAGAAACAATAGAGGAATCAGCGGCCAAGATGCGAGATTTGAAAAACAAAGCTGCATCAAGTGAGTGCGCACTTCGCCTACTTTAAAATCAAATTTCATCATCGCCTCAATAAAACTCCGGCCCGGCGAATAAGAAAGAAAAACATCTTTAATTGCAGCTAAAATTTCTTTCATTGACTGGCTCCCCGATAGAGATCAAACCGAATCAGCTTACCTTCAATCGAATTGGCTGTCTTCATTAATGCAGGCGCTTTGATAGGTCGCTTGACCACCACTCTTTTTACTCCACTGAGGGCTATGGCGCACTCAAGAATTTCGGTGGCGTCGCTGTCACTGCCTACTAGATTACGAAAGAAAACCATTTCTTGGCGCGGTAATGCAGACTTTGTTTTCTCCGGGAACATCGGGTCAAAATAAATGACGTCGGTTTTAAAATCCTTAGTCATCAAAAAGTCACGGGCTTCTCCGAACTGAAATTTCACAGAAAGTTCAGGCTGGCCTTTCAGCGCCGTCTGCAACGCCAGAAAAATAAGAGGGTTTCTCTCAATAGCCGTAACCGAGTAGCCCAGTTGGGCCAGAAATACAGAATCAATTCCCAAGCCTGCACTAAGATCAAGAACTCTTAAGCCACTTCGACCAGCACCCAGCGCACGCGACATTAACTCATTTTTTATCGAAGACTTTTTCTTCTGGTAATTCTGCCGGTCATTTAAAAAATCTATCGTAAATTTATTTCCGGATTTGTCGAAAATCTGCGGAAACTCCTGCGTCAGGTCGATCCGGTCAATAAGTGCAAAATCAAAATTATTCTTTTTGAGAAACGTTGTCCACTCCTGAACCATCCTCAGCGAAGCTGGCTCTTCGGTATGCAAAAAAAGCGACTTCTGGCTCAAATCGAAGTTGTCCACTGATACCAGAGTATTTCAGTCAAAAAAAGAAAAACCACAACTAAAAAATTACGATAAGCTTCTTTACGAATTCGCTGCAATCCCGAACCCATCGGGCTCTTGATGTTAAATATCTTCAAAAGCGTTGGCGCAGAAACCGAGACCATCACCAGAAAATTAATAATCGTCCAGCGTAACTGAGAATAATGAAGATGAAAGAGCGTGTGAATACCAATAAAAAATATCCAGGCCGCAATCAAAAATTTCTGTGACCAATCAAACCCGAGCTTGGTCATGGTATTCTTAATACCCGATTGTGACGAGGTCATAATGTGTGAAAAATTATTGATCTGAATGAGGTATAGAACCGCAAACCCCCATAAAAGCCCGAAAAAAAGAATTTCACGGTCAATAGCAGAGCCCGTTGCCACCTGATATCCGGTAGCTAATGCCGGCCCGATCAATAAATACAATGTCAATTCACCCGAGTGCTGCTGCTTATAGGAGTTTCGTTTATTAAATTGAGCCAATAAAAACAACAGCCCCGCTAAGCCGATTATCCAGACCAATCTAGGTTGTAGTAAAGTCGATAGCGACGCCAGCACAACCGAACAAAGAATTAAAACAAACGAAATCTTTGAGGCTCGGGACGCTGAAAGCCAGCCCATCCTGATCGGCTTGTTATTCAAGTCAATATTGACTCGATCATACCCTGAGATGTGGTCATTAACATCATTTCTGATATTAAGACCGGCAAAGAGAAACACCGAGGCGAGTGAGGCAAAAAGTATACTCAGCGGGTTCAAAAGCCCCTGGCTTAAGTAATTTTTTTCAAGGGTATAGAAAAGCGGAAACAAAATTAATATAAAACTGTTCAACTTAATCAATGCTGAAACAAAAACAAAAAAACCGGGTTTTTTAATTTCTGAGAGGGCTTTCAATTCGAATGTAATCGACTCTTCAGGCGTTCCTAAGTTGTAAGTTTTAACCGGAATGGCCCGTTGATCTCGATTGGCCGGGTATTTCGTATTGTTCTCGATGTGGCCCCAAAGAAAATCCAGAAATGCGGGCTGGCTTTTCTTGATGGTTACGTATTGGGTTGCCATTCTAAGTTGACGGCCTTCGGCGCCAATACAAAATTTCGGTCAGCGGTTTTAGACTAGCTAACAATTTTTTTTCATCATGTTGCAAATGCTGCTCAAGATTTTCTAAATGGTGGGCGTAAAGGTCTATCAATTTGACATTCAATTGGTCAAATTCTTCAACTTTTTGCAGAAAACTTAATTTGCCTTTTTCAGAATCGGCTGAAAAACATAGGTAAAGATCATTCATCGATTGAGACTTCGTTAATTGTTGCAATTCAGAATTTTTAAATCCCACTGATATAAAACTGCCGAACGAGTTTAAATAACCTGACTTCAAATCGCCGAGAATGGCTTTTCCTTCGCCGTTTCGAATATCGTAATCCAGCAAATCATCACTGCGCTGAAACAATTGACCCAGAATCGAACCCATTTCACCCAGAATAAAATGCAGATCTTTATCGTATTTATCGATAGAAATAAACGGTGCCCGTAAACACCACTTAAACAACGATGCGGTTTTCAGATTGTGAATACGATCAAGTTGCTCAAGAGTTACTTCATAATCGCCGACTATAGAATCCTGCAACCATTCACCCTCGAGCAGATCAGAAATCATCTCGGACGTATACTGCACCAATTTTATATTACCGAAACTCGATAAATTCACCATCACCCTAGCCAATAGATAATCGCCCGCCAATACCGCATACTCGGGCGTGTATTTAAGCCAGGCCGTTTTCTTACCTCTGCGTAAATTCGAGCGATCAACCAAGTCATCGTGTAAAAGCGAAGCATTATGAATAAACTCAATGGTCTGTGCCAAAAGATTCTGCGTATCGGCGGGTACTCTCAGCGGTTCAGAAACAAAACCTATCAACTTTGATCTGAAGCCTTTGCCGCCCGAAAATAAATCATCGAAAAGCGAATTGAGCTTTGGCAAATAGGCAGGAAAGTCTTGGGAAGAATAGATTTTGTAACTCATAACAGTAGGCCTAGTTTTCTTAATTCTTGTGCTTGAAGTCAAGGCCAACTCAGACATAAGATAACTTCATGTCTGAAAAGCCAAAAAAAGAATTATTTTATGAGCAAGGCCTACGCTTCGAATGCCAAGGATCGGGCAAATGTTGCACTTCTCACGGTGAATTCGGTTTTGTCTTTCTCACCAAAGACGACCGCGCCCGCTTCGCGAAACACCTAAAGCTCAGCGTACGTGAATTCCAAAAAACCTATTGCGAACAAACCTCCGGCATCTGGCACCTCAAGGAAGTTAAAGACCAACCTGATTGTATTTTCCTCAAAGAAAAACGTTGTTCCGTTTACGAAGCCCGCCCAGGGCAATGTCGAACGTGGCCCTTTTGGCCCGAAGTCATGAATGCGAAGGCATGGAAATCCGAAGTTCAGAGTTTTTGTCCGGGAGTCGGAAAGGGCAAAGTCTGGAGCAAGGCCGAGATCACAGCTGTGATGAGCGCGGATCTTGAAAATGAAAAGAAGTTGCTGAACGGAGATTAGTCAGCCTTTTCTCAAGGATTGAGGGGATAGTGAAACCAAAAATTTTTTCTTTTTTCAAAGAATACTGGAAAAAACTCGTATTAATCTGTTTTCTCGGGTTGTCTTGCGCCCTGTTCGATAAGCTGAGCTTTAACTCTCTTGAATATTTGATTCGCGATAGCCTGCAGTACTTGAACTCGCCGGATTCGGTGGATAAGTCGATTGTTACGCTGA
>JAYVIY010000154.1:0-1680 GCA_043769795.1 Pseudobdellovibrio sp.
GATTAGTCCTTAAGCGTCAACGCGCCGATTATTCTCTCGAAAATATCGGCTTTTGTAGGTATTCCTAAGTTCTTATGACCTCTTTAGAAAATCTGACCAGTCATCTTAATCCCGAGCAAAAACGAGCCGTCGAAACGATTGACGGGCCGGTCCTCATTTTGGCCGGAGCAGGATCCGGAAAAACCAGGGTACTCACTCATCGAATGGCAAACATAATTGCTCGCGGCTATGCATCGACGGACGAAATACTTTGTGTCACGTTTACAAATAAAGCCGCAAAAGAAATGGAACACAGGATTTTCAAATTACTTTCTGATTTGCGAGTTCCGATCACGCGGCAGTTATGGGTTAATACCTTTCACTCATTTTGTGTACGGATTTTACGAAGCCACATTGATTTGTTGGGATACAAGAAACCATTTACCATTTACGATTCCGGTGACCAACTCGCGCTAATCAAGCGAGTAATGAATGCCCTAAATATTAACGACAAAATGTTTCCGCCAAAAAACTTTCAATCACGTATCAGTAACTCAAAAATGCTCGGCTTAACTCCCGAGAATTTACAGGGTGGAGGATCACATACTAAAGTCGATCCGAAAACTCTCGAGGTCTATACCCGATACGAAGAAGAAATGAAACGCGCTAACGCCGTCGATTTTGATGATCTTCTTTTAAAGACTTATGAACTTTTCAGAATGTATCCGGTTATTCTTGAACAGTATCAGAATAAATTCAGATACATCATGGTTGATGAGTACCAAGATACGAATCACATTCAGTACTTACTTGTGCAAATGCTGGCGAAAGCTCATCGAAACCTTTGTGTGGTCGGCGATGAAGATCAATCAATCTATTCTTGGCGCGGAGCCGATATTTCAAATATTCTCGACTTTGAAAAAGATTTTCCTGAAGCCGTCGTCGTTAAGCTTGAAGAAAACTATCGATCTTCCGGTAATATTGTCGGTGCGGCAACCAAACTGATTGCCAACAATACCCAGCGAAAAGAAAAAACATTATTCACAAGCAATGATGCCGGCTCGTTAATTCAGATCCGTGAAGAACGAAACGAATATGATGAAGCCCGCTATGTGGCCAAAACAATTCAAGGAATGATTTCATCCGGAGATCATGAACTCAACGATTATGCTATTTTCTATAGGACTAATGCGCAGTCTCGCGTGCTTGAAGAACAGCTTCGTACAATTGCATTACCTTACCGACTCATCGGGGGCATACGATTCTACGAACGTGCTGAAATCAAAGATTTGCTCTGTTATCTAAGATTGTCGCAAAACTTCAGCGACGACATCGCCTTAAAACGAATCATCAATGTACCGGCCCGCGGAATCGGAAAAACAACCGTTGAAACTCTTGAATCTAAAGCCGGCGAATTAAAAATTTCACTCTATGAAACGCTACTTCTGGCAATCAATGCCCGCGAATTCAATGCAGGCACAACATCGAAGCTGAGGCGCTTTTATGATCTCATCGCTGATTTGCAGGCGCAGCAGAATTCATTTAAACTCTCTGAATTTTACTCGATTGTTCTTGAGAAAACTGAATATGTTAACGTCCTCAAAAAAGAAGACTCTCCGGAAGCTGAAGCTCGAATTGCCAACTTAGAAGAGCTTGATAATGCCATTGCCCAGTTTGAAAAAGAACGTGGCGATGAAGCCA
>JAYVIY010000155.1:0-1680 GCA_043769795.1 Pseudobdellovibrio sp.
TACTGGGATTCAGAAACAATTGATGCAAAACAGAGAGATTGGCCGATTCCGGTCTACACCGTAAAAGCTGAAAGCGATGCCAATTATGAAGTTTGCGCCAGCTATCTTTTAGAAAACTATAAACACATTCGCGTGGCCTTAGCGTCTCACAACGTCCGAACACTGGCCGCTGCATTAGTTAAGGCCGAACAGTTAGGCTTACCTAAAAATGCATTTGAAATTCAAATGCTCTACGGGATGGCCGAGCCGATTAAAAAAACTTTTTCTGATATGGGTTACCGAGTTAGAGAGTATGCTCCCGTCGGAGAACTCATTCCGGGAATGGCTTATTTAGTGCGGCGCTTGCTTGAAAACACTTCCAATGAATCCTGGTTACGGGGAAAATTCGCCGAAGATAAGACTCCGGCAGAGCTGCTCAGAGATCCGAGCGTGGGGCTAGTTCCTACTTCTGCTCACTATGAAAAAAACCTAAAACTTTTTCACAATGAAGCCTTGCTTGATTTTGCCATGAACGATGTTCGTGATAACACCCAAAATGCGCTTAACAAATTACGAGGGCAGTTGCCGAAGACAGTACTGCCGAATGTTGCTGGCGTTACACAAAAATCAAAAACTGTGTATCAGCGAAAAAATCCATCACAGATTTCGCAGATCGTAGCTGACGTTCACATGGCCGATACCGCACTGGCCGAACAGGCCATCCAGTCCGCACACAAAGCCTATGCCGAATGGAAAAAGGTAAGCCCTGCCTCGCGGGCTGCACTTCTCGATAAAGCCGCAGATCTTATGCTTAAGCAAAGATATGATTTGATGGCTACACAAATACTTGAAGTCGGAAAGCCCTGGGCTGAAGCTGATGGCGATGTTTGTGAAGCCATCGATTTTCTCAGGTATTACGCCCGGCATATGCGTGAGCTGAGTGCGCCTCAAAGGGTTGGCCATGCCCCCGGAGAAATTAGCCAATACATTTATAAGCCTCGGGGAGTCGTTACTGTCATCGCGCCTTGGAACTTTCCGCTGGCGATTTTAGCGGGCCAAGTTGCGGCAGCGCTCGTTACCGGAAACACAGTTGTGATGAAACCCGCTGAACAAAGTTCTCTGGTGGCTTTGGGGCTTTTTGAAATTCTGAAAGAAGCCGGTTTCCCGAATTCGAGCGTTGAATTTCTACCCGGCTTCGGCGAGGAAGTTGGAGACTATTTAGTAAAACACCCGCTGACGACCACAATTGCCTTTACCGGCTCTAAAACTGTTGGTTTATTAATTTCAAAAAACGCGTCTGAAGTGAAGCCCGGTCAGCAACATGTCAAAAGGTGTATTATTGAAATGGGCGGAAAAAACGCGATGATCATCGACAACGATGCCGATTTAGACGAAGCCGTCGACGCCGTACTTTATTCGGCTTTCGGCTTTGCAGGTCAAAAATGCTCAGCGGCCTCGCGCCTCATTGTATTAGAAGATGTTTATGAAAAATTCTCAGAACGCCTAGTTGAGGCCGCTAGATCGTTACAGATCTCCTCGAGCGAAGATCCAAAAGCTTATCTTGGCCCAGTGGTTGACGAAGAGGCTTATTCTCGATTGATGAACAGCATTGCCACAGCAGAAAAAAAATATAAAATATTATTTAAGGGTGAAGCGCCCATCGGCGGATACTATGTTCCGGTTACAATTCTCGGTGACATC
>JAYVIY010000156.1:0-1673 GCA_043769795.1 Pseudobdellovibrio sp.
GAAAAGTGTTTAGAAAACGGCTGGATCGATGATGGCGCAGTTTCACAGTCGGAAGCCCAAGCAAAAACTTTCTGGCGTTACCGAGAAGATATAAGCGAGGCCCTATCCGCGCATTCTCCTTATAAAAATGATGTTGCCGTTTCAATTTCAAAGGTACCGGATTTTATGAATGATCTGGATCGGGTTCTTACTCTTGCCTATCCTAAGTGGGAAGTGATCTGGTTTGGTCACATCGGGGACGGAAATCTGCATATAAATATTCTGAAGCCTCAAGGTGTCGAAAAAGACTATTTTGTTGCCGAGTGCCGAAAAGTCGACGAACTTGTTTTCAAAGCGGTTCAAAAGCAACTTGGAAGTATTTCGGCCGAGCACGGTGTTGGTCTTACAAAAAAATCTTTCCTGACTTACACGCGCTCGCCTGAAGAAATCGAAATAATGAAGGGCATAAAAAAAGTTTTTGACCCCGACAACATCATGAATCCCGGTAAGGTTATCTAGAACTTAAAATACAATTCTGGTTTTTATATTTCTATTTGAATCTTCAAACTTCTTTGCAAGTTCCTTTGCAGACATCGTGGCCTGCTCCATTTCCAGATCCGTAACTAAATAACCGATTTTTTGATCTGTCGAAAGGTATTGCCCTTGAATATTGGCTTTGGCTGCAGAAATAAATCCGTTCAACTCCCCCAGTACGCCGGGTTCATTACGATGAACATTCATAATTCGGGTTACATTTTCCTTAGCATGCAATTCAACATTCGGAAAATTAACTGCACCGGCCGTTGTGCCGTATTGTATATACTTACGGAAACTCTCGGCCACTTCCAAGCCGATTGCAAATTGTGCTTCTTCAGTGCTTCCGCCGATATGCGGAGTCAGAATTACATTTTTCAGACCTTGCAGCGGCGATTTGAATTTTTCATTATTAGAAGCTGGTTCCTCCGGAAAAACATCTAGCGCACATCCTGCAAGATGACTTGATTTTAGCGCCTGAACCAAATGTTCTATTTCAATAACCGAGCCACGTGAAGCATTTATCAAAAAGCTGCCTTTTTTCATTTTGGCCAACTGCTTTTCGGTGATCATATTGGTAGTTCCCGGGGTTTCGGGCACATGAAGACTAATGAAATCTGATCGTTTCAACAGGTCATCAAGATTCGTAAAAGCCTGGGCATTTCCCAGCGGCAATTTTTTGATGACGTCATAAAAAATAACCTTCATCCCGAATGCCTCTGCCAAGATGCTGACCTGGCTTCCGATATGGCCGTAACCGACGATACCGAGGGTTTTTCCGCGAACCTCTTTCGAACCTTCAGCCGACTTCATCCATTCACCCTGATGGGCCAGAGTATTGCGGTCGCCCAATTGTCTAGAAAGCGCAACCATTTCGGCCAGCACCAACTCGGCAACCGATCTCGTATTGCTATGAGGAGCATTAAACACCGGAATTCCAAACCGATTAGCAGCTTTCAAATCGATCTGATTAGTTCCGATACAAAATGCGCCAACTCCTAGCAAATGCGTATTATTCTTTAGAATACTTTCAGTCAATTCAGACTTAGAACGAATACCCAGCAGGTCATAATTTTTTAAAATATTAGAGTACTCAGCTTCAGTTGGAGCGTGAGTCAGAAGGTCAACTTTAAAACCTTCTTCTATTAAAGTTTTCTTTG
>JAYVIY010000157.1:0-1671 GCA_043769795.1 Pseudobdellovibrio sp.
TCTTGCGGCCTTCATTATTTATTTTTATTTAAACGACTGGCAAAATTATTTAACTCTTGAGTACGCGCAAAAATCTCTGGGTGATTTCAGATCCTACGACCTTGAAAATCCTTTTAAAGCAAAGCTGATTTTTTTTCTGCTGTATTTCTTTATGGTTACATTATCAATTCCCGGCAGTTTGATTCTGACCCTTTTTGCCGGAGCCCTATTCGGTTTTTTATATGGTGTTTTGCTTGTTTCTTTCGCAAGCAGCATCGGTGCTTCTCTGGCATTTTTATCGTCAAGATACATTTTGAGAGATTGGGTGCAGAGAAAATTTCATAAAAAATACGAAGCCATTAATAGGGGCTTCCTCAAGGTCGGAATACCTTATATTTTTTCCCTTCGACTGATTCCGGTAGTTCCGTTTTTCTTGGTAAATATTCTTCTGGGCCTCACACAACTGAGGCTTCGAACATTTTATTGGGTGTCGCAACTGGGAATGCTGCCGGCCACTTTTGTGTATGTCAAGGCAGGGGAAGAAATATCGCGCATCAGTAGTCTTAAAGATATATTGAGCGCAGAATTTTTGCTGGTTTTCAGTTTGCTTGCATTGTTACCTTTTGTCTTTAAGCGAATTCTAAGTTCTGTACGACCCTGATTGCGGCAAAAAGTAACGCTCCAATTATCTTAAAATTCGGGTTCGGAAAGTGATTGAAAACGGATACGTTATGGATAAGTATTGAGGGCCGTGAATTCACAACAATCAGTCGGAGGACTTATGAAACTATTAATGGCGGCCCTGTTTCTTTGCACCAGCAGTGCCTTTGCGAAAATAAAAACCGAAAAAATTGATTATAAGGACGGCGAAAATAAACTTGAAGGCAGCATCGTCTATGATGAAGTTAAATTAAAGAAGCACAAAAAATTACCGGCAGTCATCATTGTTCACGACTGGATGGGCGTTGGCGAATATGTGAATATGCGTGCGCAACAACTGGCTGAACTTGGCTATGTGGCGTTTGTTGCCGACATCTATGGTAAAGACGTGCATCCCAAAGATGCTAATGAGGCCGGAGCTTTAGCCGGTAAATATAAGGCGGGAGATCGAAAAGACATGAGGTCGCGCGCTCTTGCAGGCTACGAAGTTGTAAAGTCTAAAAAATTCGTCAACACCGATAAGATCTCTGCAATGGGTTATTGTTTCGGCGGAACTGTTGCGCTTGAGCTAGCAAGAATGGGCCTGCCGCTGGCTGGAGTTATCAGTTTTCACGGTGGACTTTCAGCAGTTAGCCCTGAAGATGCAAAGAAGATAAAAACGAAACTACTTATTTTACACGGAGCCATAGACCCATACGTATCGGCAGTTGAAGTTGCGACTTTTCAGAAAGAATTAAATGAGGCTGCGATAAATTATGAATTTGTTGCCTACAGCGGTGCCGTTCATGCTTTTACGATTAAAGGGGCCGGTAATGACATCAAAGCGGGCGCCGCTTACAATGAACAGGCTGATAAAAGATCATTTATAGCTATGAAAGATTTTTTAACAGAAGTTAATTAAATAAGTTTTAAAATTTGTTCTTTTGTGCCGGAAAGCTCTTCACCTGTTACAAAATTTTTAAGTTTGTACTCAAAGGAAGAGTTTTCCTGCTCAAAAATGAGAATGGCTTTTTCAGTACTTAGTTTATTGGC
>JAYVIY010000158.1:0-1653 GCA_043769795.1 Pseudobdellovibrio sp.
ACCAGATCCTGAGCTTCTTCTATTTTGGCTTCAATTGTGATTGTGGTGTATTTTGTGTCTCCGGTCAGACTTGTCTGAATCAAACTTTTTCCAGAAACATCACGTTCAATTGTTCGAGGTAAATTATTATGAACGTTAACTCCCGTTGCCAAAATAACAACGTCTTGCATGAGGACGCTGACTTCTCGTTTTTGATTGAGACCTTTTCCTGAGTCGACGATGGCCATAATATCAACTCGATCACCGGGGCGAATCAGTTTTGCATTGGCACGATCATCATTGACCGGAATAGTCACTGCACGTTTTCCCGGAGAAACCTGAATGGCCATTCCCGTTTCAGGGCCAGGTTCTAGAATTTTATTTTTTGTAATTGTCTGACCTTTTTTAATAGGAATAGCGGCCACACCACCCACAACCGATGGAATTGTGTCGAAGGCATCCGGTTCTACATCTGATCTTAGTTTTTCTTTTATTTCGAGAACATTGTCGTAAATATTATCCATTTCGCGGATGTCTTCGCGGGCAACGACAACTCTGATTTTGTCACCTGAAGCTTTTTCGAGTTCAGCTTTTTTTTCTTGCGAATACGAATACAGCATAAATGTCGCAAAAACTCCGGCGCCGATAGAGATCCATAAGTTTCTTGATTCATTGGGTCCCATAAAATTCTCCTGTCACTACTTACAATCGGCATTTAAACACATTCCATAAACGGTCTTGACCCAAATTCTAGGCGTTTGTATAGCTGTTCCGGTTTGCGGGACATAAGTCGAGGACACATTCCAGACGTTTTCGGTGCCGGATTTATCAAAGGTTCTACAGCCTGCATCATCACAGACTGTGCCATTAGATCCGTTAGCAAGAACGGTGAGCGTTTTAGCCGGTGTCTCTTTTACATAGTTGAAAGTGATAGGGCGAACAGTTGTTGGCCAACGGGCCTTGTCTTCTACAGCCTGATCGCTTCCGTCTTTAGTAACGCCATGAACGCGGCTTTTAGCCAACTTGTAATTAGAGCTGCCATCACCCGGGCGAAAATACATTAAGTTCGAACGATAACGAAACGTTTCAATTGCGTAATTATAGGAACCGATTGAATTCAGAATTCCTGAATGAATCGCACCGAAAAAACCCAGGGAAAAGTTAAAGACCAGAACAAGCATAAAAAGAACCGGAATGGTTTCGACGAGAGCCATGCCCTTTTCTGATTTCTTAAAAACTCTTTTTGTATTCTTTAATTTTAACATCCGTTATCCTCACCATGGCCGTTAAGTGTTGCGCCACCGGCAGGCAAACTGTTTGCACGGAGCGGAACGGCTAAGGTTCCGTTTTCAAGTTTTAAAATGCCCTCGTCATAACGTTGATTTTGATAGAAAAAATTTCTGCATTCTTCTTCACTGGGGCTGCGGATCATAAAAGCCCTTAAAGGAAATTCAAAATCTTCTTTTGCCGCTGCCACCGGGCCCAAAAATGGTATTTGAAAACCGGCAAATAGTTTTAAATATATTTTTGCGCTGGCGCCGGTCCAGGGCTGACGGTAACGATTGGTTTTATCGTCCGAACTGATAAGGGCTGCGAATGTGGCATCAACACTTGAATCGCTAAGGTCTCCCACGGCTAAGTTCGTATCGAGCAATTCAAACCAAGGATCAGTGG
>JAYVIY010000159.1:0-4580 GCA_043769795.1 Pseudobdellovibrio sp.
AGATTCGGCCACCACCGCCTGGCCATTGCTTAACAACCGAAGATACATATCGACATGTCCGGTTCCTTCTAACTCCCGCTTAACTCGAGGCACCCAAACCACTTCACGGGCCAATAATTTCGAAAGCAAAGTTTTTTCAATTTCCGACTTTTTAGAATTGAATTCGGTGAGTGTAGGGTTTTCTCCCAGATTATTTTCGACTACGGCCGTCGAAACGAAAAGGCGTCCCGCCTCATCTGACAGAATATTTCCACCTTCGAGGCGCAAATCTATTTTCTTAACTGGTAGCTTAAGCGCCTTACCTAAAGACAACTGATCAACTGTATAGTCCGATTCATTAACGTAGTTAAATTTAACTAAACTCAATTCACCGTTTTTTCCCCGCACCATAACCGGACTGAAATCACGAATCCAAGAGCTCGAAATAAATGTTGATTCCGCTTTTACATACGTTATTTTTTTGAGATCAAAAGCTGGCTTATACTGCTTAACAAGAGCATTTGTATTTTTGATGTCGCGCTCATCACTCACCAACAATAGCAATTGCGGGCTTTCAGAATTGTTCAAAAACTCTTTTAGTATCTGTAATTTAATTGCGTAAATAGGTTGTGAAATATCCACAAACGAAAGCGCCAAAGTGTTTAAATTTTTGACATGTTCCGCGATTAGTCCTGTCTGGGCTTGTAATTCTGCAGCTTTCGGAGCCGCAAATGCGCCGGAAACAGTTATAAACAGCAACAGACTAAATAGAATAGAAATTTTTTTTACTGAGTTGTACATCATATCTTTACTATCAGCAATGTCTGTACCAAAAGCCACCTCATCTCTCGTAATTGTCACTTCGTCTAAAGCCTGAGCAGCGCTTCTCAGCGAAACTCAATTTAATATCAATTCAATTGGTCTCGTCCTTGCTCTTTTCTTTAACTATGAATTTTTTTTCACATTTGTCTTTTTTAGTCGGTGTACTACTTGTTGCAAACAATTCAGTAGGCTCGCCGGCTGAACTTCGTCGTGCTGACTACGTAAACCAAGAAAAAAATATTAAAATAATATATAGCAGGCCTTTACAGATTACCGGCGCCTTCGAGCGCAGAATCTTCTCAGGCCTCGAATATTCAATTCTTTCCGAAGAACAATTTTTTCAGGTCTACACTCAACTTAAAGAACGCGATTTCGCTAACAAATTCAAGGATGATGGTTGCTACGCCAAAGCCCATCTGATCAGTTATGAACTTTCACGGGTAGGAATTGCGCATGCAAAAGCTCTCGTTTACGGAAAACAAGTCGGAGATATCAAAATTGTCGAGCCTGAAAAAACCTACCTTTTTGAGTTTCATATCAGTCCTCTGGTCGTCATGCGTAGCTCTGACGGTCAATTACGTATGATGGTGCTCGACTTTTCATTTTTTCAGAATCCGATTGACCTTGAAAACTGGAACTCATCGATCTTTGCGCGATCAAATAAAAAGAATTTGACCAGTCTAGTGATGAAACCAGAAAACATTGATCCTACCTGGAACGCCGGAAGTCACACGCTCTATGGCAATGATCTGCTCTACCGATTTGAGACCGAAATTGATGCCTTTAAACTCATCCTTAGCAAAAGAAAAGCAGCCGCTCACTAGATATTAAAAATTTTCGTCAAGAGTGAAGGTCATTCTTTCATCGCCACAGTTAAATTCAATTTCGCAGGATCTGAGCGCAATGGCATTTTGTCGAAATTGCGAAATAGATCCGTACATGGTATCGCCTTGAATTGGCGCTTCCATTTCAGAAAACTGAGCGCGGATCTGATGAGTTCTGCCGGTCAACAAATTGATTTTTATCCAGGACAGCTGCGGCGAGATCATTTTTTGCTGAATGATTTCAAGTTGACACAAGTCCCAGCCTTCAATGGGCACGCTCGAAATACGCTTTGGTGTTTTGGAATTCGGTTCCATATAGTGCGTCAGGCTTTCAGGAAATATCTGGCTACTTTCAAGCAGGGCCACGTACTTTTTTTTAATACTGCGCTCTGCGAGCTGCCGATTGAAATCCTTTACGAACTTCTGTTTTTTTGCGTAAACAATTAAGCCTGAAGTGAGTGTGTCGAGTCTGTGGGTAATAAACAGTGGATATTTTCGCACGAGACTCGTTTGCGTCAGTGCATTTTCAAAAATATTGTCTATTAAAGAATGGCTCGGAATACCTGCCGGCTTGTTCAATACTAAAAAGAAGTCGTTTTCAAAAACAATCCGTGCTTTCCAATCTTCATCGCAATTAAATCGTCTCGGTTTTGTATGCACGCGAAACAAGTTGTTTTCCGAAACAAGTCGATCTTTGATTTGTCTTTCGTTATTTAGATAAATCGCGCCCAAAAAGAGCAGGTTTTTTATGTCCTTCTCATCGGCTTGTAGTACCTCTATCAGGATTTCACTTAGCAAACCGGCTCGTAAATTTTTGAAATGCTTAATGCTCATGCGGGATTACCTATAAGTCGTTATGGGCCATCTTGCAAGCTCGTGCAAAAATGCTGGTTTTTAATCAGGTGCTGACTTTTCAGCAGCTCGTTTTGAGACGTCAATTCTGAAAAAGCAAATCATTTTAGTGGTTTAATCAATCAAGGTCTCTCGGCCCAAGGCCTGCATTTACTCAGTATGTTGTCTGAATTAACAGACTCCAAATCAGGAGGAATTTTATGAAACGGAATTTAATGCTATTTTTTGTAAGTCTTGCACTTTTAACAACGACCGGTTGCTTATCAGAAGAAGAAGCCGCTTCGCAAGCGGCTGATAAAGAGGTCGCCATCAACCCAAGGGAAGCGCTGATTCTGGCTCTTGATAGCCAAGCGGTGCATTTGGTCGATGGTCTGAACAAAGTCGTCATCGAAGGAAAATTTATGCAGAATCTATCACTCAAGAACCCTCCAAAACCAATTCCGATGTCAGACGAAAATGAAGTTAATCGCGCCATCAACTATTTATTTTCGAACCAGACACAAAATGGCCAGAGTTTTTCTTACAAACCGGATTCACGTCTTTGTTCTGAAATTATCGCCAAAGAAAATCCGGCATCTTGCGCAAAGGTCTTAGAAAAAGTTTCATTTTCTCAATTGCCGATCAATGAAACCGATGGCACTGTGACTTTTGAAATCAACAAAGTTAAGATGCTTGAGCTCGATTATGGCAAAAACGGCATTCGCGTTCGGGCGATACTCGCAGACGCCATCAAAGCCCTGACCGAAGTAAGTCAGATTTTGCAACAAAATGGCGAACAAGGTTTCGCTGCTTCACTACCGACAACCTATTCCGGATCAATCGAGTTAACTGTCAGTTCGAATCTATCAATGAGCACCATCGGTTTTGGAATAACTTCCGCCCTCGACATCAGAGGCCAAAATGAAAATGCAGAGTCTTATTCTTTACAGGCTGCAGCGTCTCAGAATATGTTGATCATTGCTCTTGACGCAGATAACGAGCAAGGTAAAGCTTCAATAGCTTTACCGCCAGTCGCCGCTTTATTTACAGTCCACAACGAACAGAATATTGCGCATCAGGTAGAGGTTAGTTTTCCGGGGTTTAGTGTAAACTTAAGCCTTGATAACGCTTTAGAGTTAATTGCAATTCAAGCATTAAAGCTGACTTCACCTGACGCCTTTGTAAAAGTCGACGGTCAAGCTGCAGCAAAACTTTTCTCAGATTCAATAGCTGATGGCTTCATCAAGTCCTTTGCCGGCGGAGATCTGTCACTGAGTTTTTTAAATCCAGTGTCGGTTGATGTTGAAATTGCAGCTAACCCGCTGATGAATGTAAGCGGTCAGATTGCCCTCGACATCGCAGCCGCAACTGAAGTTTTCTTCAAGCAAAATTCAGAGCAGGTCAAAGTACTTTCAGGTTCAATACAAATAATCGGCACAGATAGCTTTGCCGGTAGCATGAATGCAGAGGTTAATATGTGTATCGCAGGTCAACAAAACTCACCTCTGCCGATAAACACCGTTGTTTGCGAGTAATATATAAACCCAACATTGCTGATAGGTAAGAGGAGAAGCCCAAAGGCTTCTCCTCTTACGTTTTAAGTTAACTTAATTCTTTTTTGATTTTTTGATTTTTTGGTTTGAACTTGCCCGTCTATTGAGCCCAACAAGATTGTCTTTACGTGTTCGGTTAATCGATCAGCAAGACCCGCTTGTTTATGAGAAGGCAAATCAAGGGCTTCAGCGCCCAGGGTAAAAACAATGGCAACAATAGCTTCCGCAGTCATCTCAGGGTTACGAAGCGTCACCTTCAGTGCCGCGTGAGTTCCGCGCAAGTCCATTGCTATTTCTTTTACGAAGCGGTCCATTTCGGCATGAATGGCTTTTCGAAAAACTGAACTTCCACCTTGTCGCTCCCCGAGCAAAAGCCTGAACAGGTTTCCATTTTCATTAACAAATTTCAAAAAGGTTTCAATAGACACCCTTACGCCATTGGGGCCGGGCTCGACTTTCTTTTTTGCATCCCTGAGTAATCGACGTAAACTGAGACCCACCTCATCCAGTAAAACCAGACCCAGCTCTTCCATGTCATGAAAATGTTTATAAAATCCCGCCGGTGTAATAC
>JAYVIY010000160.1:0-4504 GCA_043769795.1 Pseudobdellovibrio sp.
AGCGCTACTTTTGAGATTTGTGTTGGCGCCGGATGGTAACACGACTGTGTTTGTCCCGTGTTCAGATTAATTGTTGAATTGTACCACTTTGCAAGACACATGCTCTTTGAAACTTTATTAAGTTCCTGCAACACATTTCGTGTCGAAATCAAATAGTTTGACGTAATGGCTCCGGTTTCCTGATTAATCGAAACTTCGTCGCCTTTTATATTTTCAGAATTTTTTGTCGTTTTTTCACTCACGAAAATAGTTTAATACTATTTTTTAGTGTTTTACCAGATTAATTGCCGCCCGAGCTTTTTTAGTCTCGTTCACTGTAGTTGCGAAATCTGCGTCATTTAAAACTTCAGTTGCGAGCTTTCTTTCTGCCGCCATCAAGCTTTTTTCAGATGTCTCAACTACAACCTCTTCGGGCGTCTGCATAAACTCAGCAAGAACATTAACCGCGTCAGCAGCCACTTCACAGTAGCCCCAACTCAATACGGCTCTAAATGTTTTATCAAGGCCCTTTAGTTTATATCTCAAAATTCCGGTTCCAAGTGTTGTTATCAGTGGCGCGTGTCCTGGTAAAATAGTCATTTCGCCCGAGTAAGCCGGAACAGTTACTTCAGTTACTTCCTGGTCAAAGACGGCTTTTCTTTCTGGAGTCAAAACATTTAATTTAAACACGTTTACCTTCTGTTTCTTCGCTGAATATTTCTATTACGCCTGAAGTTTTTTAGCTTTTTCGATTGCGTCCTCTATGGTTCCAACAAGATAGAATGCCTGCTCAGGTAACGAATCATGTTTTCCTTCAAGAATTTCTTTAAATCCTTTAATGGTGTCTTTGATATCAACATATTTTCCAGTCAAACCGGTAAACTGTTCGGCAACGAAAAACGGTTGAGATAGAAAACGCTGAATCCGTCGAGAGCGCGCAACTACAAGCTTATCATCTTCAGATAATTCGTCCATACCAAGAATGGCAATAATGTCCTGAAGTTCTTTATACCGCTGCAGAATAACCTGAACTCCGCGGGCCGTGTTGTAATGCTCATCTCCTACAACCTGCGGGTCCAAAATTCGAGAAGTTGACGTTAAAGGATGAACCGCCGGAAAAATTCCCATTGCTGCAATATCGCGATCCAAGTTTGTGGTCGCATCTAAGTGTGTAAAAGTCGTTGCAGGAGCCGGATCCGTATAGTCATCGGCCGGAACATATACCGCCTGAACCGAAGTGATGGAGCCCTGCTTTGTAGAGGTGATTCGCTCTTGCATTACACCCATTTCAGTTGCCAATGTCGGCTGATATCCCACCGCTGAAGGAATACGACCCAAAAGAGCAGAAACTTCTGCACCGGCCTGGGTGAATCGAAAAATATTATCTACGAAGAACAATACGTCTTGTTTTTCTACGTCACGGAAGTATTCAGCAACTGTTAAACCAGTTAAAGCAACGCGGGCGCGGGCTCCCGGTGGCTCATTCATTTGTCCGAAAACAAGCGCCGTCTTAGCAATAACGCCTGAGTCTTTCATTTCGTGCCATAAGTCATTTCCTTCGCGGGTTCTTTCGCCAACGCCAGCAAACACAGAGAAGCCGCCATGCTCAGTGGCGATGTTGCGGATTAATTCCTGAATCAAAACTGTTTTACCAACTCCCGCCCCACCGAATAAGCCAATTTTACCACCCTTAGAGTAAGGTGCTAAAAGATCCACGACTTTAATTCCGGTCATTAACATTTCTTGAGATGTCGCAAGGTCTTCAAACTTAGGCGCAGCTCTGTGAATTGGCCATTGCTCTTTAGTTTTTATTTCGCCCATTTCGTCAATTGGCTCACCAACAACGTTAATAATTCGACCTAATACTTCGCGACCGACCGGCGCCATAATCATATTTCCGGTGTCTCTAACTTCAGTACCGCGAACAAGACCCTCAGTAGAATCCATAGATATTGTTCTAACTACCGAGTCTCCCAAGTGCTGGGCAACTTCTAATACGAGATTATATTCTTTATCTGAAATTGTTTTGTTTGTTGCGCGCAATGCTGTGTTAATTGCAGGAAGTGTTCCGCTAAATTCAACGTCAACAACTGGTCCCAAAACTTGTGTAATTTTTCCGTTAGCCATTTTATCCACCTTTATAAAAATCTAAATAATAAATTAAAACTTAACCCTTTAAAGATTCAGCGCCGCTGACGATTTCCGTAAGCTCTGTAGTAATTTTTTCTTGTCTCGCTTTATTGTAATTTAATGTCAGCTTATTGATCATATCTCGCGCGTTGTTCGATGCATTCTCCATAGCCGTCATTCGAGCGCCATGCTCAGATGCAACCGACTCAGACATCGCTCGATAAACCTGAAGATTAAAGCTTTTTCGCAAAAGCTCTTCGATAATCAGTTCTGGCGCTGGGTCAAAAATCATATCGGGAGAAAAATTGGTTCCCTCAAAAGAGGATTTATCAACTTCAACAGGAAGCAAGGTTTCGCAAACAACCTTTTGAGAAATTGCGGATTTAAATTCATTATAAATCAGCTGAATTTCGTCAAAACTTCCATTTAAATATCGCGAGATAAGTTTTTCAGCCACTGAGTGCGCCAATTCAAAAGAAATGTCTTTGTCGAGCTTTGTAATGTTCTCAAGACCCTTTACTTTTTTTCGGCTAAAATAGTCTGCTCCGCGCTTACCTACAAAAATGAAGTCGATTTTTTCAAATTTATTCTTATTTTCTGCAATATATCTTTCAGCAAACTTTGTGATTCCGCTATTAAAGCCGCCGCAAAGGCCGCGATCTGATGTCAACACCACAAGTAAAACGTTCTTCACGGTTTCTTTTTTTGTCATCAGAGGGTGAGTAACCTTTTGGGTTGCCGCAATATTTGCAATTACACCCTTAAGCTTGAGCGCATAAGGACGCATATTCGTAATGTTGTGTTGCGCTTTGCGAAGCTTTGCTGCAGAAACCAGCTTCATCGCTTTCGTGATTTGCTGGGTATTCTTAGTTGAATCAATTCGAATGCGTATGTCTTTTAGACTTGCCATCTTTAACCTTTTTCAACAATTAAGTGGTTGCGCCTGTTGGTCTGAATACAGCACCGAATTCTGTAAGCGCCGTCACCAATTCTTTTTTAGTGTCGTCACCAACTTGTTTTTTTTCTTCGATTGTTTTCAAAATTCCTGAATATTTTTGCTTTAAGAACTGAATAAACTCCTTTTCGTATCGCTTCACATCAGTATCAGGCAACTGATCAAGATACCCGTTTGTTGCCGCAAAAATTGCAGCAACTTGCTCTTCAACCCGTACCGGTTGATATTGGCCTTGCTTAAGTAATTCAACCAATTTTCGTCCGCGAGATAGCTGCTGCTGAGATGATTTATCTAAGTCTGATGCGAAGGCCGCAAAAGCCTCTAGTGCTCTGAACTGTGCAAGCTCAAGCTTGATCGGTCCCGCAACCTGTTTCATCGCTTTAATCTGTGCGGCGCCGCCAACGCGGGATACCGACTTACCAATTGAAATTGCCGGTCGAACGCCTTTATAGAACAAGTCTGACTCTAGAAATATCTGACCGTCCGTAATAGAAATAACATTCGTCGGAATATACGCCGAAATATCTCCTGCTTGCGTTTCGATTATTGGCAAAGCAGTTAGTGAACCCGCGCCTTTGTCATCAGAAACTTTTGCTGCTCTCTCAAGAAGGCGGCTGTGTAAGTAAAACACGTCTCCAGGGTAAGCTTCGCGGCCCGGAGGTCGTCTTAATAGTAAAGACATCTGGCGGTACGCTTGTGCTTGCTTCGTTAAATCGTCGTAAATAATCAAAGCATGTTTTCCGCTGTCGCGGAAGTATTCGGCCATTGCCGTTCCAGAATACGCTGCCAAAAACTGCATCGGCGCAGGGTCTGCGGCACTAGTAGAAATAATTGTTGTGTATTCAAGCGCGCCCGCGTCTCTTAATTTTTGAACGACCACAGAAACCGTTGATTGCTTCTGCCCGATGGCTACGTAAAAACAATGAACATTCTGACCCTTTTGGTTGATAATCGTATCAATTGCGATAGCAGTTTTACCCGTTTGACGGTCTCCGATAATTAACTCTCGCTGACCGCGGCCGATTGGAACAAGCGCATCAATGGCTTTTAAACCGGTTTGTAATGGCTCGTGAACGCCTTTGCGGTAAACGATTCCCGGCGCTTTAAGCTCAACGGGTCGAGAGTGCGGCGTCGTGATCGGACCTTTTCCATCAATTGGTGCGCCAAGGGCATTAACAACCCGACCCAGTAAGGCTTCGCCAACCGGAACAGATACAATTTTTTTAGTTCGCTTTACAACATCACCTTCTTTGATGGCGCGATCTTCTCCGAAGATCACAATACCCACTTGTGAGGTTTCTAAATTGAGGGCCATGCCTTGAATTCCATTCGGAAACTCAACCATTTCGCCGGCCATTACGTTTTCTAGCCCATAGACGCGGGCAACGCCGTCTCCTACTGAAAGCACGCTTCCCGTTTCTGCGACTTCTACATTCTTGT
>JAYVIY010000161.1:0-11641 GCA_043769795.1 Pseudobdellovibrio sp.
ACGTTTAAAGTGACGCATGTTTTTATTCTCAATTCAAACTTTAAGGTGGATAACAATGGCCATGGATTACTCGACTCTGATGGCGATGGCTTACCGGACATTATGGAATCTCAGTATGGACTCAAACCAGAAAAAGCACGAACCAATGATCTTTGTTTAGATGTTTTAGTGACCGAACCAGCTTACCGTGAGCGTTGCGAGTCACTATATAAGGCCGGTTTGTGTGACCCTCGTTTAGATTCAGATGGTGATGGTTTGAATGAATGCGAAGAGCTGACTATAGGCACGGACCCCTACGACTTCGATACGGATGGAGACGGGATTCCGGATAGCATTGAGGTTTTATACGGATTCAACCCACTTGTTGATGATTCAAAATCAGATTCGAACGGAGACGGAGTCACGAATTCTATTAACCTTGGTAAGGGTCTAAACCCGGTAGTTCTACCTAGCCAGGTATTGCCAGAAGAACAAATAACAATTCTCTTAAATTTTATTGAACAACAAAAAACATTCAGTGAAGTCTTAGGGGTTGTAAAATCAGACATCTTCAAACTGGATTTGCAAAATTTTCCTTTAAAACTATCAACGCTTTCGCCTCTTCAAGTTAGCAAATCCTACCTGCTTCGCCCGGGAAGCAAGGGTTTCAATACAAGTTCTCAAATTGCACCGGAACATCAGCTGATTAGACCAATTGCTACTGCAGCAACAAACAATCTTATCGGCCTCGTCAGAGTTATCGATCCTGATGAGCCTCAAAGAGTTTACTGGGAAATGTTTGATTTGAAAATTGATGCAAAATCTAATTTCAAAATACAAAATATAGACTTGTCGCAGTTTTCTCAACTTAAAGTCATTGACAGAGTTCGGCCGGTCAAATGATTAAAAACATTCGTACTTTCATACTATTCTACCTCGGACTCAGTCTAATATTATTTTTTCAAAACTGCGGTCAGGATCACATCAATCTGCAGTCTGTTGTACTTCCGGCAATTGTTCAGGCCAAAACCAGTTTATCGGCCGAAGGTTGCGTCAACTCGGTAAAAATGGATCCTGAAAAAACGAAGTTCATTTTCGTCATCGATCTGAGTCGTTCGAACATCGGCGAATTCTACACTTCAAAATATCTATTTAACGGCACCTATTATGATGGCTACTATTTCTTCGGACAAAACCAGGGTACAGACACTGTCGGAGCAAGGTTCGATTCAATTTCTCAATTTGTTAATACCTGTGGCAATTCCGCAAACACCGACTATGCTGTTATCGGGTTTTCTGGCGGAGCCGGTGAAGTGGTCAACAACGGGTCAGCTAATACACTTGAATGCAAAAGTCGTTTTATGAATTCAGCTGGCGTTTTATCTCAACTTGGACTCATGAAACAAATTCAAACTGCTGAAAGTACATATTATTCACAATTTAGAGAGCCATCTTCACCCCTGCTTGCAAAACATAATTCAGAAATAATTCCGCTCTTATTTAAGGATACAAATTATGTGGCAGCCACTGATTGTATCAGCTCTACCATCGAAGCCGACTTACAACTGGCTAACAACGAAACCTCAAATTATCAGGTGTTTTTTCTTTCGGACGGTGAAGCCAAAGCCAAAATCACGGGCTGCGAAGAAACAACAGTTGTTGACAAAGTGGCCTGCTATACAAAACTAATGGACGCTAAACTCAGCTATTTAATGAAACTCTCTAGCGCTAAATCAAAACCTATCCGAATTCATCCGTTATACTACACTCGAAGCGGCACTCAAGATTTGCAAATTGAATCTTTTATGAACTATCTTTCTTCGGTGGGGCAAACCGTAAGTCCTATTAATCTAGGAGCGTTTAAAGCAACAACTGACTCAAAGGATAATCCATTTTGCAAACTGCTGGCGGTCGATAAATCTGTGGTTTATCGCACTAATAAAATTTTTGCGGTGAATACCATTGCGAAGAAAGTTGGTTTAACTTTAAAAATTGATACTGACGAAGATGGCATCACCGACGACGATGAGCTTTTATATGGATCCGACCCGAACAACCCCCGTTCGATTGCTGATGGGGTTCTCGATGGAATTTGTAAAATAATTGGCGGAAAAGAACAATGCATACAAGCGCGTAGTCAAATCACCTGCAATAGTACGAAAATTAATGCATTCAGAATGTCTGATTGTGATATCAAAATACTTAAACTCGACCAGCTTGCCGTTTACCCAACGCTCGCCGGAATTGACTCCGACAATGATGGCGTACCTGACTTTATTGAAATTCTGAAAGGGACAAACCCAATCAGCAATGATTCCTATTTGGACTCTGACGGCGATGGCCTGACCAATATGCAGGAGATCAGTATGGGTTTAGATCCTTTTAAACCGGATACAGAAGAAAAGCCTGTCGTTTCTTCGGCTTCTCAATTCAGTGATGTCATAACCGGCTGTACAAGTGGCGGCTGGAATTTAAACATTGATTTTCTGGGCGGAATAGCCGGTAAAAATAATCTCATGTTTTTCTTCAGAACAGAATCTAAAAATACTCCCGGCGTCTTTGAGTACAGAGCATTTAATACTAGCTATCAGGTTAATAAGGCAAATAATCAAATACTGGATATTCATTTAAATAAAAACTATATCGGCATAACTGATTTCGAATTGGTTACAAACGGAGTCTCGCCGTGAATACAAAAATAATTTCAATTATTTTAGGAACTTTGACGATGGTGATCTCCTTTCAGAACTGCGGAAAGGTGGAACTCAAATCATCTAACTCAGTCATGCTTGAAAATTCAAAAACCGGAACCGGATTTCTTTGCTTACCCAGCGGTTTCACGCTTGATACCTTCTTTATTTCAAATTTGAATGTTAAATCAACAAGCATGGGGCTAGAAAGCGACATTGACGGCGATGGCCTCAGCGACCGCGAAGAAGCTCAATTAGGCTTTAATCCTGAGAAGCGAAGAACTTCAGGTAAAGTTCTGGATTCCATTTGCAGCACTATAGACTACGGAGTCAACTGTACAAATTTCACTTTAGATTGTAATTTAAGCCAGAACGCTTTTGGCTTAAACGAATGCGACATTTTAGCCTTAAATCTCAATCGAAACGTACAGCTCGGAACCGGAATCGATTCTGATAAAGACGGAATACCCGACTATCTTGAAATTCGTATCAATTCATTTCCTAACCTTTACGATAGTTACAATGATCTCGATTTCGACCAGCTCAATACAACAGTTGAAGCGGAACGAGGAACAAGCGTCAGAAATTCAAGCATTACTTCGCCGGATCAGAACTATATCAAAGTTGTGAAAACTAAAATGACTAGCCAAGACTGCGCTGGTGAATACTGGAAAGTAGATATTCTCAATTTGCCGACGATGCCGATAAAAAAATTCACTGAAGAGTCTCCGGGAGTAGTTAATCTCTCTCACCAGCTCAACGAAAATATAATTATGACCTTTTTAAAAATAAAGCCGATCGGAGATCTCACGGCTCCAACCAGAATATTTTCAGGAATACAAAAGGTTAAATATGACCAAAGCAATGTTGACACCGCTTTTATTCTCGATCAGAAAAACTTATACTTCACCGGAGAAGTTGATCAATGAAGCTACTTAATACTGGGTCTATGCTCATTCTACTTTTCTCGATTAGCTCTTTCGGCTATGTTAATTTCCCAGATTCAGATACGTTTCGTCGAAATGTAATTAATCCTGAAAAGGATAGTTTTTGTCCGAGACTTGAAGGCGTTTACCCGGCCCATTGTTGTCCATATAAACAGAACTCACCGATTCAATGTTTCTACTACAATACAACGGCTGTAACTATTGGTACCACATCTTCAGGCGTGGATTGTATTAACGGAGTCAGCGTTCAGGTGACCTGCTGCCAAAGAGCTTCGATTGCCTGCATAAGCGATCTATCACAAAAAACTTTTATCCAGCGACTCGTGAAGCGAGCTTATCAAGATTCTAATAAGTGCGCCTTTGAAGCTTGCCCGTATCCTGCTTACTGGAAAAACGACAACTTGCAAGGCCGATCAGTTTCAAAAACCAAACCTACTACAGCCACCTGTGATGTTGTTGCGCAGCAGGATCAGTGCTCCGGCAGCTCGGTCCCAGATTGCGGAAATATTTCAGCCTGTCCAGCTCCGATAATACCGGGCCCGTCTGAGCCCGCGCCTTCAAATCCTGCCCCCTCAAATCCCACGCCTTCAGAACCAGGTCCGGTGGTGCCGGGCCCGTCAGAGCCCACTCCGTCAGAACCTGCACCATCAACACCGACACCAACTGAACCTTCTCCGGTCGAGCCGTCTATACCGGCACCCGAGCAGCCGGTCGCTCCCGGTTTAGGATAGATCGAGGATTTGTAAAATTTTGATTAAGTCACGGTTTTTACATCGATATGAACTTCATTTTTTCGCAAAAAAGACAAAGTCTGAGGCCGATTGTATTCTGCTACTTTAACCTGATTTTCTGCTCGGTACGAGCTGTACTGCTTCAGCCATTCTCTGAGCTCGGCTGAATATTTTTGAACTTTGTCCTCGTCAGCCGGCCCTACAAAGGATCTGCATGCCACCATTTGCGGTGGTTGCTGGTGTAGTTTTATTCGCTGATCAATCGGAGGTGGCGCATTTTTAAGTTCAATTTTATTCGGAAGAATGAAACTCGTTGTTAAGAATCCGTCACCCTCCTGCAATCTCGTTTCTTCATAGAAAATAGCTGCCGTCATTTCAATTGTTTCTTTCAGTTCATTTTTTCCGGCAAGGTAAGCACTGAGTGCTTGAAACGAATTATTTACAACCAAATCAAGGCTGCCATTAAAAGGTAATGAAATAGATGCCAATGTTAGAGCGCTGTACTTTCGGATCTCGCGTTCGCCATTTGACCTGATTAGATAATACTCCGGCCCTTCGCCGAGACGCATGCCGAAAAATCCTGTTACAGCTTTTATTCTTTCGGAAAAATGCAGCGCCGATCCCAACTCTTTATCTACATGTATATTGATATCAAACATAATCCCCCTCAATCGGGATTTGAATTCAATTTCTATGCCCCAACTAAGTACGCCTATTTTGCTCTCAATTTCTACCAAGTACGAATTTGGGACCTAACGCGGAATTTTTGCACCGAATTTTTATTGGGCCCGAGGTGTCAGGATCTTCTTTTTGATCTGTTCGAGTTTTTCACTTGAGCAACGCACCCGAAGCGTGACTCCCTTTTCATCATAACTTTCAGCCAAAACCCGAACTTTGGCCCGAACGTCGCCGATGATTCCTTTTACGGTATAGGGCACAAAAATATCTTCGTCGACCATATCACTTTCAAAATAACTCAGAATTTTCTGACGCAAATTCTGAATATCATCAGGCCTTCTCGTTGAAAGAAAAATCGCATCCGGATACTCTTTTTGCAGCTTTTCAGTTTCATCCAACGACAAGCAATCTTGCTTATTTAAAATAAGTAGTCTTGGCACATCTGTGGCGCCAACTTCCGATAAAACCGTCTGAGTCACATCGAGTTGCGATCTGAAAGAGGCATCCGAAGCATCAACTACAAATAACAATAGCGAAGCATGCAGAGCCTCATCCAAAGTTGACTTGAACGAGGCGACTAAATCATGAGGAAGTTTTTTAATAAAACCCACCGTGTCGGAAATCAGAACTTTCGGCCGACTTTCAGGGAATAAAGGCCTAATCGTCGTATCAAGAGTGGCAAATAATTTATCTGCAACAAGAACCTCACTACCCGTTAATGCACGCATCAACGAAGACTTCCCAGCGTTGGTGTATCCGACCAAGGCCACGGATATTTCTTGTTCACGACGTGAACGCCGCTGCATGTGTTCATTTCCGATTGATTCAAGTTCAGTTTTAAGTTCTTTGATGCGGTCACGAATACGTCTTTTGTCAAGTTCAAGACTTGTCTCGCCGGCACCCTTACCTCCGACTCCACCACCACCGCGGTCTTCGCTGCCGCCGGTTTCGCGCAGTCGCGGCGCCACATAGGCAAGCCGGGCAATTTCAACCTGAAGGCGCGCAGCTTTTGTACGGGCGTGACGGCTAAAAATTTCAATAATAACACCGGTTCGATCCAAAACGGAAACCCCGGTCACACTTTCGAGATTTCGCAACTGAGATGGCGAAAGCTCGGCATCAACCACAACGACCTGCGCTGAGTTTTTGTGTTCTGCTGCAACAATTTCATTTGTGTCTGTTTCTAAATCAGTGTCTGTTTCTAAATCTTCAGATTCCTGATTTTTTTCTTCTTCCCACTTAAGTGCAGCTTTACTTTTTTTATGAATAACAAGACTGGCAACTTTTCCGGTTCCACCGGTCCATTCAGCCAGTTCAGCTAATTTTCCATCGCCTAGTACATTGAAAGATTTGGCGGAGCTTCTTTTTTGCGTTACCTGACCGACCACATCGTAACCCAGTGTGGTTACGAGTCGGGTCAACTCCTGCAAAGAACTTTGAACTTCTGATGTACTGACACCCGGAAGTTGTATGCCCACCAGAACGGCCGCTTGCTTCTTATTTTTAGTGTCGGATTCAGAAAAACTCATAGGTTCTTATGCCATTCGAGCACTGCAAACACAAGTCGGATCTACGTTAAATGTGGCTTGACCACGAATCATCAAAAAACGAGGAAACATCAACATTTTCGAGCCTTTCACTACTCTCGATGACCTTCGCTAGTAACTTGAGTAAATCATCTGTAGTAATAATTCCGACCACGTCTTCTTCATTAGCAACAAGAACTGAACAAATCTTATGCTTTAGCATAATTTCGATCACCGCCTTCACATTCGCCGTTTTTTTAACGATCCTTACTGGCGTCGTCATTATTGATTTGATCAATTTTCTTCTGTCCGGAGCCGCCGCCACATCTTTCGTTGAAATAATTCCAGACAATTCGTTATTGGAATTAACCACCGGCAGATGCCTGATCTTATTAACTCTCATCACCCCATCGGCGGTTTCGATATCACGGTCTTCTGATATCGAGATGAGATTCGATGACATCACTGTTCCTGTTAAATAGTCCATGTTCCCTTTCTTTCTCCACCGTACTTGACAGTGGTTTTTTTAATTAGGTCGAAATATTCTCGGGGTTCTCGTATTTATTCCGCGATGCATGTCGGTGGGCTCTTCCGGCCTTCCAGTGACCACCCCATTTCATTGAACCGGGAAGTAAAAAATACAAAAATCGATTGAAAATAAATGCCGGCACCAGCTTTCTGAGAAGACTAAATACAATTGCATCCGGAGTGAGTGGCAGGCGCAGCCTCTGCCTGGGCCTATCGATAAGGTTAACAATTTTTTTTGCAATTTTCACTGAGGAGAAAATAGAAAAAGCCATCAAATTTTCAATCATTGGCGACATCGACCGGTAGTATTCCGAGTGTGGCCCTCCAAGGGCCATGCTGAGTTCCGCTTTGTTTGACAAAACAATTCTCTTAAATGAACTCGAATTGATGAAACCAAGCTGAACAAGATTAACCCGAATTCCAAAAGGCCTTGCTTCGTACCAAAGGGCCTCAGTGGCTCCTTCCAGCGCATGCTTCGAAGCACTGTAAGAGCCCATCGTTGGCATTGCCAGCATTCCTGAAACCGAAGAAACGTTAATGATAAGTCCGGAACGTTGTTCACGCATAATCGGAAGCACGGCCCGTATCAGCGACATCGGACCTAAGTAATTTGTTTTAAGCTGCGTCAACTCAGACTCCACATCCATGTGCTCTATAACAGCCCGAAAACAAACGGCCGCATTATTAATGATGACATCGACTCGACCCCACGTCAGAGTAATTTCATGAATCAACGAATAGATATTGTCATCGTTGGTTACATCCAGCTCACGCAACATAAAATTCTCGTTCTGGGTAAAGACTTTATGAAGCTGCTCAAGCGTTTTGGTTCTTGCGGTTGCAACGACTCGCAAATCTTTTCGCAAGTACAATTTTTTTGCAAGCTCTAAGCCGATTCCGGATCCACATCCGGTGACGATCACTACTTGTTTATAAACCAAATTACTTTTCATTCTCAACCTGCGGATTCTCAACTAAATGCCCGTTAAGAATTTTCTTAAAAACCGGATTATATTTTTTGAAACTGAATGGTTTTGAAATAACAGTCGCGTCGCCCAAAATTTGTCCGTATTTGCTAATTACCTCGTCGCGATCGGCCGCAGAAATCAATACTTTTTTAGCTCCGCTATTTCTGACTTCATCTGAATTAATTAACTGAATTCCGGTTTTAGATCCGGCAAGAAAAATATCTGAAATAATCAGAAAGTATTCTCCGTTTTCTTCATTGGCCAACTGAACCATTTTTATTGCTTCTTCACAACTTACTGCCCACTCGAGTACGATGCGGTCACTGAATAAACCGAAAAATTTATCCCAGATCGGCTTCAGAGCCATATCGTCTTCAACGATCAAAATTTTTTTAACATTATGTTCCATATTCATGAAAGCTCCTCGGGACTTCCTTGTCCGGCTAGCTTAGATCAATTATTTTTGAAGAAAAATTCAAAGTTCATTTTTTGGTACTCCTTTGACTAGTCTCTATTTGAAACCATAGGTATTGAATGGCTGTCATATTTTCTTGAAGAAACCGCAACATGTGGTAAGTTCTCGCCATGGCACGAATACTTTGCATTGAAGATGCTCAAGACTTTCAAGCATATCTAACTTCAATACTCAAAGAACACTCACTTACGTTTGTTTCGAGCTCAAATGATGCCTTACGAATTACTGAAAATGGCCGCGATCATTTTGATTTAATTCTTTTGGACGTTTCACTACCCGATGGCAATGGTTTAAAAATACTGCCGCGACTAAAAGAAGCTCTTTCTCCTCGCTTTGTTCCGATTATGATCTTGAGTGCAGACAGCGATATTATCACTAAAGTTGCGGCCTTCGGCGTAGGCGCTGACGATTATATCATAAAACCCACTGACCCCAGTGAAATCAGAGCGCGAATTGATTCCAGACTTCGAACAGCACAATCTTTTATGGTCGAAAAATCTGTGCTTGAGTACCGCGATATTTTAATCGATCTTGATAAGATGACCGTTCAGGTTTTGCTAAAAAACCAACAACGCAGCAACATCGATCTCACGCCTTTTGAATTTAAGATTTTAAGACTTCTGATTTCCCGACCCGGACAGGTTTACACCCGCGAAATCATCATTGACCGTGTTTGGGGTATAGATAAATTTATCACTTCCCGCACCGTCGATGCTCATGTCAGTCATCTCCGAAAGAAATTAATACAAAGTGAAGTGCAGATTGAAACAGTGTTAAGCGCAGGATACAAATTAGATTTCAAAGAAAAGAAACCTGGCCGTTCTAAAAATTAATACTCGTTCCGAGCTGACCCGAAATTGAGGTTCCATCAACGTCAACGGTCTTTGCCACGTCGAGGAGCCCAAAAAACCTATAGGTTATTTTTTCTGTGTTCGTTTCATAATCCAAGCCCACAGACACATTGTTCGATTTTGCCGAGGGGCTTAAATACTCCTGTGATGATCCGAGTCCGATGAGTAAGAGTAGCTTTTCGGTGAGACTATAACTTACATTAAGATCCAAACTGCTTTTTAACTGCGAACCTATTTCGTTGGCTACAGCACCGCCGGCTCGATTTAAAAATGCCGCAGTCGTAAGCGCTGTATAACTCGAGTCGAGATTTTTATCATAAGTATATTCTGTGTAATTGAGCGTGGTCCCCAAAGTCTTCGACCAGTTAAAACCAACAAAGTAAGAAGCCGATTTTCGGTTAAATCTGATTTGCTCTTTGTAATCCGTACCGAGAATAACGACCGGGCCTTCCTGGTAAGTATCCGTTGTAGACGCCATATAACCTAATTGAAACCTATCAAACTGATAGTTGACTCCGACAGAACCAATATTTTGTCTGGCTTCGTCTGTATTAAACACTTCAGTCGATACTTTAACCGCTAAAGTAAATGCCTCATTCACAATAAAGTCGTAGGTCAGTCTGTGCGTTAGGCTTCTTATCTCGAAGTCATCCAGATTTGAATTCAGATTGATATTAGCAACCGCACTGGAAAAATCGTATCCCCATTTATGACTGAAACCGAAAATTCCGGTGATTTCGTCTTCATCAGTCTCAAGCTTGTAATTTAATGACAGGTTATTGGCTTTTGCAGTCGCTGAGAGGTCTCTTGAAATTTCAACACCTGATTCTGCTCTGGCGAATTTGCAGCTGAAAATAACCGCGCTAAGAGCAAAAAAAATCTTGGTTAATTTATTTATAGACATCTTAGGAACGACGTCGCCTTTTAGCTTTTTGTCTGAACTTGTCTTTTTGTTCCGGACTCATTTTATTCCATTTATTGAGCCGCTCCCGGAGATGCTTCTTTTTTTCAGGATCCAGTTTTCTGAATTTGTTGAACTTTTCTTTTAATTCGCTGCGTTTTTCGGGCGAAAGTGACTTCCACTTGGCCAGGTTACCTTTAACTTTTACCCTGTCCTCAGGACTTAATTTTTTGAATTTATTCAGCGCCGTTCTCAGTTTTTCTTTTTTTTCAGGTGGTAGAGACTGAAATGCTTTATATTTTTCTCTCAGAGCATTTTTTTCACTTTCTGAAAGAGTGTTCCATTTTTCCCGGGCCGCAGATGGAAGTTCTTTTCCCTCATCCTGCGCTTTAACCTTCATCGCAACAGCTGACAGCAACAACGTAACCAGTAATTCACGCCGATTCATATTATTTCTCGCTTTCCAAAAGATCTTCAGAATCCTTAGCATTTGAAATCAACACACTCATCACTTCATCCCAGATGTCCGCATCCTCGAGCACTTCAATATTTAGCAAGAGCTCAAGATTCTTGATCACTTCTTCATCGGTTTTTTTAGTCTCAATTGTGTCAGCCATTTAAACATCCTCTAAATCTTCAATAATTTCCATCTCTTCAAGCAAAGACAGATTATCGAGCATTTCAATATCAACCTCATCGCCGGCTAATTCGGCGATGAATTCAACTTGGTCTGAACTGAGTGCCAACAGATCGGCTTCATTTCTGCTAACAAATTTAAATACAAAAAATGAAGCAAGAATCGCTGACAAGGGCGCTAAAAATGCAAAAAACCGCTGACGCGATTTTGCAACCCTGTTGATTTCGAGCTCCGCTTGCGCAGTTTTCAAAATTCTAGCGTTTAGCTGAGGGTCAACTTCCGCAGAAAAAAATGGATCAAAATTTTTCATGCTGCACCCATTGCTTTTTTCAGTTGCTCTCGTGAGCGGAAAAGTGAAGCTTTTACTGCGCCCACTGACATTCCGAGTTTAACGGCCACTTCTGATTGGTTCAGTTCTTCCAGCAGCACCATAGACAGAATAATTTTCTGATTTTCCGGAAGTTCTTCAAAGGCCAGATTCAGAGCCTTTTCCCTTTGCTGATCGCTGAACAGTGTCTCGAGATCAATCTGAGGGTCTTCAATGGATTCCCATTTTTCATCATCGAGGTCGATCCACTTCTTGTTTTGCCTGAATTCATCGATGATTAAATTACGCGCAATAGACAAAATCCAGGCTTTAACGCTTCCGGTCTGTTTAAAATGTTGAGAATTTTTAATGACTCTCATCCATGCCTCTTGCGTTACGTCTTCGGCCTTTTGTCTATTCTTT
>JAYVIY010000162.1:0-4485 GCA_043769795.1 Pseudobdellovibrio sp.
CAAAGCTATAGCCAAGCTCTTAAGGAGCTTCAGGTTTTAGAGCCTTTAATAAAAGATGAAGTTGAAAAAGAAAAGCTGCGATTCAGAATTTCGCAGGCATTCTATTTAACCGGAGACAATCAGCAGGCTATTGAAGAAATAAACATCTCACTCAAAACCGCAAAAAATGAAACTCTTAATTTTTTAAAGCTAAAAGCCCAAGTATTGATTGCACAAAAGAAATACAAAGAAGCCATACTTACGTATAACGAATTACTGAAACAAGATCCCGTATTTTTTCAGAATGAAAATCTCTTCATTGCGGCGTCGGTGGTCTACGAAGAAAACGAAGAGTATAAAGAAGCTCTTGAATATTTAACAAAGTATGAAAAACAAATTAAAGATAAGGCGTATTTCGAATTGAGATATAAACGCTTAAAAGAACGGTTTGCAAATAAACCCTTGTTTAAAGGTCGACGTAAGTGAAAAAAAATAAATATCTCGTATTTGCCGCTATTGGCTTTGAACTTATTTCGTTAATCTTAATTGCCTTATGGATTGCAAACTATCTATCGAAGCAGGGATATGGCTCCGCGGCTCAAGCTTTCTGTGTAATCGTGGCTTTTTTGATTTGGTTCGTGAGCTTAATTGTAAAGCTGAAGCGACCAAGTGATGATTAAAAACACAGCAATTATAGCCTCAGTCTATAGTTTAATAATTGGCACTTTTTCATATTTCTATTTCGGACCCACATTTTCCGCTAACGTTTTTATCGGGGGAGCCCTCGTTCTTCTAAATTTGGCGGCGCTCTCATTTTCTTGGAAACGAATCTTTTCTAAAAAATCTATTGCGTTAGCTGTTTTCGTCATTATATTTAAGTACGTAATTTTAGGAATGATTTTGTGGAGTCTTTCAGTTTCCGGATCGTTGAACGTATTCGGAATTCTTGTCGGCTTGGCATCTTTGGTTTTTTCAGTGTTTGTGGCTATTTACATTAAATCCACAATTACTGAAAAAATATAATTTGGAGGAAGTATGCATTTCAATTGGTTTCAACTCATTCCCGGCGTAGGCCATGAATATGTACACGTAGCAACTTTACTAATTGTTTCGACAATTATTATGATAATAGGATTGGTTGCGCGAGTAAGTCTTGGAGCCGGAGAAGTAGCGGTAGTTCCTACCGGAAAATTTTCTATTCGCGGCATTTTTGAAGTTTTCACCGAATATATCGGTGGCTTAGCCGATCAGGTTATCGGACACCACGGGCGAGTTTTTGCTCCCTATTTTACTTCAATTTTTACTTATATTTTCATTAATAATTTGGTTGGATTAATTCCTGGAATGACGCCCGCGACTGAAAACTTCAACACGACTTTTTCATTCGGCGTCTTTTCTTTCTTAGCCTATAACGTAATAGGACTTAAAGAGGGCGGACTTGGTTACTTGAAACATTTTTTAGGACCAGTTCTTTGGTTAGCGCCTTTGATGTTGATTATTGAGTTAATATCTCACGTAATTCGACCGCTGACCCTTGGTTTACGTCTCGCCAATGTTATGACCGGCGATCACACGGTTCTTTCAGTGTTTTTAGGATTGTTTCCGCTTGGCCCGGCAATTCCGTTCTATGCGATGGGTCTGTTGGTTTGCACCATTCAGGCATTCGTATTTACATTATTATCAATGGTCTACGTGGCTCTTGCTACAGCCCACGACCACTAACACAAAAGGAGATTTTATGAAAAAGGCATTATTGTTTGCCGTAACAACTTTAGCTTCTGCTGCGGTATTCGCACAGGAAACAGCGCACGCAGCATCTAATTCATCTAGCGCAGGATTAGTTGCAATCGGAGCAGGTATCGCAATTGGTTTGGCGGTATTCGGCGGAACATCGGCTCAAGGTAAAGCTGCCGCAGCAGCATTAGAGGGTATCGCAAGAAATCCAGCAGCGGGCGATAAATTATTTACACCGCTTATCTTATCTTTGGCTCTGATCGAGTCATTGGTTATCTTGGCTTTCTTGGTTGCATTCATCAAGATTCCTGCAGCTAGCTTCGGTTTCTAATTTTAAAATTAAAAATTTAAAATAAAAAAGGGGTCACAAGTGTGACCCCTTTTTCTAGATTAGAGCGAAAATTCTTGATTTAAAGATATTGATTAACAACAGACATCACAGAAGTTTGAATGCGCACCAAGCCAGCCGCGGTGTTTGATTCAAATCTAACAACTAAAACCGGTTGAGTATTCGAAGCGCGAGCCAGCGCCCAGCCGTCTTCAAAACTGATTCTTATACCATCAATCAGATTCACTTTTATGCCAGCGTCTTTCGAATTCGAAAACTTTTCCTTAACCTTTTCCACGATTAAAACTTTTTTTTCTTCTGTGGTATCGATTCTAATTTCAGGAGTATTAAAGGCCGCTGGAAGACCGGCTAATAATTCAGGTATCGTCTTGCCGGTCTTAGCTAAAATTTCACAGAGTCGGAGTCCCGCATAAGGAGCGTCATCGTAGCCATAGTTTCTATCTGCAAAGAAAATGTGCCCACTCATCTCTCCACCAAACGGAGCTTTTTCGGTTTTAATTTTTTCTTTTATCAAGCTGTGGCCCGTCTTCCACATAACGGGCTCGCCGCCATTCTTAGAAATGTCATGATACATTCTATCTGAACACTTTACGTCTCCAACAATCTTCGAGCCCTTCTTTTGTGTCAGAACGTCGCGCGCAAAAATAGTCATAAGCTCATCGCCGTAAATCATTTTACCAGTATGATCGACAACGCCGATTCGATCGGCATCCCCGTCAAAACCAATTCCGCACACAGCGCCCGTTTCAACTACTTTTTTTTGAAGATCTTTAAGGTTTTCTTCAACAGTTGGGTCCGGATGGTGATTAGGAAAATTTCCATCCGGCTCTTCAAAAAGAATTTCCGGACTGAGTCCCGCAGTATTAAACAGCCTTCTTACGATACTGCCGCCAGCACCGTTACCGCAATCAAGCACAACCTTTACGGGCTTTATCGTCCCAAATTCTTTTTTGTATCGCTCTAAATATTCAGGATGAATGTCGTAATTTTTAACGGAGCCTTTTCCTGAAATGAAATTTTCAGCCTGTAGGATCGCTTTCAAATTTTGAATTTCTTCACCAAAAATTGTGGTCTTTCCTGACGAAACTTTAAAACCATTATATTCGGGAGGATTGTGGCTTCCGGTAATCATTATGGCGCCGTCAAGATCGAGGTGAAATGTAGAAAAATAACAAACCGGAGTAGTTACCAGGCCCAGCACAGTCACTTCGGCACCGGAATCACTCATTCCCAACGAAAGGCTTTTTACGATATCTAAAGAGGACTTGCGGGCATCATAACCAATCGAAAAACGCAGTGATTTTTTTCCGGTTTTTCCGAACACATAACTTGTAAATGCACGACCTAAATTATATGCGAAATCAGTATCGAATTGTTCGTTGTAAACGCCGCGAATATCGTATTCTCTAAAAATTACGGGGGTAAACATTTTAAACTCCTGTTAATTGACTAACGAGTTTTATAGCTTCCAACATCGAGTTGGCATTGGCTACATTTTTGTTAAATAGGTCAAAGGCAGTACCATGATCTACGCTGGTTCTAATAAAAGGTAGGCCAAGAGTCAATTGCACGCCCGAATCCTGTCCGTGCTGCATCTTAAAAGGAATTAAGCCTTGATCGTGGTAGAGACATATAAATAAAGAATACAAACGCCAGTTTTTCTTTAAAAAAGCGGCGTCAGGCACTATGGGGCCTACAAAATCGCTGTGCAACTTAGAAAACAAAATTGATTCTGTATTACCTATAAGACCATTTTCACCTGAATGCGGATTGAAGCCAAGAATTGCGATCTTCTTTTTTGATTTAATTAGATTTCTAAATTTTTGTGCCGCAGCCATAACAGAAGAAAGGCCATCAGCCTGAAGAGCGCCCTCAACGCTTGCTAGTGGCTGGTGATCAGTGGCCAAGATAACGTTAAAATATTTACCCACGAAAGACATAAATAATTTTTCATCAGGAAACATCTTTCGAAAAATACCCGTGTGGCCAAGGGCCTTATCGGGCAAAACAGAAGTCAATTTTTTCGAAAGCGGCCCAGTCACCAATCCGGAAAGGCGCTTCTCCTTGCAGGCCGCAGCCGCCTCGACGACCCATTCTGCTTCGGAAGAAAGTAAAGACAAATCCAACAACAAATTTTTTGGAATTTTTCTAGTTTTTTTTAAATACTCGAAAGCCTCTTCCAGTGAAGAAAAAGTAATACGCATCCAAGTTTTATCAATTAATTTGAAGTATCGCGGCTGAATTCTTTCTTGTGTTTGATGCCGAAATAAAAAAAATAAGCCATAGCTATTCAAGTTTGGACGAATTCGACCTAAAGCCTTGGCCGCAACCTCAAATCCGATACCGTTTTTATCGCCAGTGGTGATCGCTATTTTTTTAAAGGGCTTCATTATAAGTTTTAATATTGGCTTCGAGCTTTTTCA
>JAYVIY010000163.1:0-1617 GCA_043769795.1 Pseudobdellovibrio sp.
ACAACATCATCAGTGCCGCGATAAAGCTAATACATTTTAACACAAAATACCCCCTTGGTGTAATTCAACTATTACAGCTATTTTTTGCATAGCTGTCATGGTTATTCGCTCGACAATATCAGTAGGGTCTAGTTAAATCTGACGAAAGGGAGGTCTCAAATGCTCAAACTTATCGGTCTAGTTTCAATGTTTCTTTTCTTTTCTTCGACTTCAATGGCCGCCGAAAAAAAAGCAGTTGCCGCAAACGACTCAGAGATGCGTTGTGAAAAGTTATTGGCCACATCAATTGCAGAATTCAAAGCATCGCTGGTACAAAACTGCAACCTGAATAAGCCGTTTTCCACATCTCTGAGTAAAACGCTTAATGATGAGGTTTATTTTTACTGTTGCCACAAAAACTAACTTTGAAGATATCTGCAACGCTTCTTATTCTTTTTTTTGCCTGCGAAATATTAACGGGTTGCACTCACTTGTTGTATCCGGCCGAACGACAGGCCTTTGTCGTTCAGAGTAGCATAAGGCCGGTTCCTCAAGACATTTATATACCGGTTAATGAAAATAGCCTAACGCCCTACCTGCACGCCTGGTACTTTCCTGCTCAGTCTAAACTCAAGAAAGGTCTGGTCATTCATTTTCATGGAAATGGCCAGAACCTCACCACACATTTTCTCTTCATGAGCTGGATCATTGATTACGGCTACGACTATTTGATCTTTGACTACCGAGGTTACGGTGCGAGCTCAGATGAATTCGCCACGCAAAGAAAAACCGTCGAAGATGGACTGGCCGTGTTCAGATATGCGCATGAAAAATTCAAAGATCTACCGCTTATTGCGTTCGGCCAGAGTTTGGGTTCAAACGTACTAACACGCACATTGCAGGAAATAACCAAAAATACGCAAAGAGAACTTTTGCCTTCATTGGTGGTTTTAGATTCAACATTTCTCTCCTACCAGGAAGCCGGAAGTTCAGTGATGGGGCAAAACTGGCTTACTTACCCGCTGAAACCTTTAGTCTACTTACTTATCAGTGATGAGTGGAGTGCCGACAAGCTTGTCAAATTTACTCCCCCAATTCCTGCATTATATTTTCATGGAACCGATGATGTGACGATCAATTATGATCTCGGCAAAAAGTCATTTGAACAGTGGCCGGGCCCAAAAGTCTTCGTTACGCAAAAAGATGGCGGTCACACTTCCGCATTCAGCGAGTCACGATTTATCAATAGCCGAGTCACTTTTTTAAAGTGCGCCGAATTTGCCATTAAAAACAAAAATCCCTTTGAGGAGTGCGCTAATTAGCGGTTCGGAAAATAAAGTCGATTATCGTAAAGGCCTTCGCTGAAGTACTGCTGAACCGCTTTTAATTGTCTGTCTTTGTCTTTCACATCACCGACCAGTTCATACTGCCCATCGGCATAGAGCACCACTATTTTCGGGCCACTTTGCAACAGACTTCGCGAAAGAAAATTTCGGTTTTTGTGTTCTATACCAAGTAAATCAAGAAGTGTGGGCAAAATATCAATCTGCTGACTCAACTGTCGATGATCAATTTTATTCAGAAAAGTCGGATCTGAACTGAAAAAAATCAGCGGAATCCTATACCGACTCTGAAAGC
>JAYVIY010000164.1:0-4483 GCA_043769795.1 Pseudobdellovibrio sp.
ACGTAAAACATCACGAAAAGCAAAAGATCAAGATTCGGAACAACAGTGCCGATTTTGAAATAGTTTCGAAGGACAAAAACCACAGGCACGCTGATAACCGCAATCATCAGAAAATAAACATTCACCTGTTTTAAATAATTATAAAGCTCGCCGCTCTCTTTCCATTCATGGATATGGCGATTGGTGAACATACCGACCGGATTGATCAGCACCAGACTGAACCACATCAATATTGAATTGATCAGGTACTGAATACCGATTTCCTGCTCGGGTAAAAGCTCCGTCAGCAGCCGGATCGTCACCACCGCGATCAAAACCTGTATGGCCCGCCCGAAAAACAACAGGATCATTTTTTTATTCATAACTGACTGAAAATCTCCTGCAGACGGTGCAGGTAAGTGTGCTCTGCGTGAGTTTTTTCAATTGATGCAGCTTTTATCTTTTCGCGAAGCTCTGAATTTTCGAGATAAAATTTTGTGAGCTGAATTGCTTCATTTACGTTTGCATAGCAGACAACTTCGCGCCCAATTGCAAAATAGTTTTCTAGTGTCGGCAAATAGTCTGTCAGTTGGAAACCGCCAAAATACGGAATCTCAAAATTTCGGGCCTTCATTTGCGAAGTATTTTTCGGATTTCTGATAGCTGTGACGATATTGCGCAGATTGTGCGTCAGGTAGCGCACATCCAGATTTGTGCTATTACTTAGGTTCAAATTAATTTTACTTTTTCTGAAAATCTCCTGCATTTTTTCAATGCTTACTGGCCCGTTTTGCCAATTGTTTCCGAAGGTATTCACCTGAATGCCGGCTTTTGCGAATTCCGAAACAAACCACTTCCGCACCGAATTTGCGCCACCCACAAAAGAAACGTCAAACTCGTAGTTTACAGAATTCTCAGTTGGCGAATCAATATTCAGTGCTGCCCATTGACTCAGAATCACATTTTCAATTCCGGCCTTTTTATACTTAGGAACTGCAAAGGGATCAGTTGTGATTGCATAAGTAAAAAGAGGTGCATACTTAGCTGAGAAATTTTCAAATCGCCACTGGTCATCTCCGAACCAGTTAATCGTGCGGTATTTAGCTTTTAACGCCAAAAGAGTTTCAGGCGTGAATTGGTCGGTATAAAGACAGAAGTAGATCAAATCGGGCTGTTGTTCATCTGCATATTTCAAAAGATCCGTCTGCAGTTTTACAAGTGCTCCAGAATTAAAATATTCGTCGTAGTAAAATGTAACCACCTCATGCCCGAGCTTTTTAAAAACGCGGTTAAATCCGATTTCGCCGATTTGGTTGATACCGTCTTTTTCTTTGCCATAATTGAATTGCATATCGACATAAAGTATTTTCATATTAAATAGAATTCTTCAGCCCTTCGCTCATTAGTTTGCGCAAGCCTTTAATCTGCGATTGCATGTTGATCTGATGATTACCAACAAAAAAACCAAATTGATCAATACGGTCGGCATTTTTAAGGCTGCCTGAAATTTCATAATCAAACCACTTCAAAACGTCATTCTTAGCAAAATTTCCGGTTACGATCGGGCGGCACTCAACTCCAGCACCGGTCAAAGAATCGATCAATTTTAGCCGGTTTACTTTCGAACTTTCACGGATGACAAAACTAAACCCAAACCAACTGCTTTCGCCGATCTGTCTTTGAATCATCAATTGATCGTCATTTTCAAATAGCTCCGTAAAATAAGCAGCATTTTTTCTTCTTTCGCTGACAAAGCCCGGAAGCTTTTTGATTTGCTCGATTCCGATCGCACCACTCATTTCGAGCGGCCGCACATTGTACCCGGGTAAGACAAATTTGAAGGACTCTTCAAAACTATTATCGCTTTTCGTGCCCGTAATGTGATTTTCTTTAGGTAAATTTCTCGTCCAGCCGTGGGCCCGTAGACACAACAGAATATGATAAAGCTCTTCATCATCGGTCGTGACAAAGCCGCCTTCCATTGTTGAAATGTGGTGACTGAAAAAGCAACTAAAAGTTCCCATGATCCCGAAAGTACCGGCTTGCCGGCTTTCAAATTTCGCACCCATCGATTCACAATTGTCTTCGATGAGCTCAATATTTTTTTGCGCGATCAGACGCCGAATTGCCGCAAAATCATTTGGGTTTCCAAGTAAGTTCACTGCCATAATCAGCCGGGTTGCAGGACCGATGCTGTTTTCGAGTGCTTTTAAGTCATAGTTCAGTGTTTCTAAATCCACATCGACAAATTTTAGTTTCAATCCATACTGATAAAGCGGAAAATAAGTCGTGCTCCAAGACACTGCAGGCACGATCACTTCATCGCCTCTTTTAAGCGGATTATTTTTACGGTAAAATAAACTCGCGACCATTATCAAATTAGCCGCAGAACCCGAGCTGACCATGACGCAGTATTTGCTTTGAAGAAACTCAGAAAAACTCTTTTCACATTCCGCAACTTTCGGACCCATTGAAAACATACCGGCTTTCATCACATTCTGAATAGCCTCTGTCTCAAGGTGATCCCAGCTGGAAGTGGCAAGCGGATAAAATGAACTCATTGAAGAACCTCGTTTTATTTTAAATCCAAAAAGTAACTATAAGTTTTAGTAAGTCCCTCGAGCAAAGTCGTCTGACTTTGCCAGCCCCACATTTTAGCCCGATGAACAGAAGTTAATTTTTGCTTCATTCCCACCGGCTTCGTCAGGTCGTGCCAGTATTTTCCTGTATAGCCGACCACTTCCGCTGCCGCTTCGTAATACGCGTTAACTGAGTGATCCATTCCTGTTCCGACATTCATGAGTGAAGGCATTGTTTCAAATTCAGTTACAGCTTTATAAACGCAATCGACCACGTCGCCTGCGAACATAAATTCGCGGCGGGCTAATCCGTCTCCCCAAATCTCAACTTCGGCGAGTTGTTTTATTTTGGCTTCATGGAGCTTCCGGATAATCGCTGGAATCAAATGTGAAGATTTAACGTCGAATTTATCAAATCGTCCGAATAAATTACACGGAATAATGGTTTTATATTTATAATCAGAATCTTCCTTATTAATATAAGTACAGAGTCGTTGTGCGGTAATTTTTGCCAGCGCGTAGCCTTCGTTGGTCGGTTCCAGTTCGCCAGTTAATATCATATCCTCAGTTAATGGGTTTTCGGCATTTCGGGGGTACATACACGAACTGCCGAAATTGATGAGCTTCTTCACCCGAGCTTTATACGATGCTAAAATAACATTGCGGTTCAAATCCAGGTTTTCTATCAAAAAATCAACCGGGCTTGCAACATTGGCCTGAATTCCGCCAACTCTCCCCGCGCAATGAATTACAAACTCAGGATTCATATTGTTTATGTAACGATAGACGTCGTCATAATTAAAAAGATTTAATTCACTCCTGGTCGGAGCAAGTACTTCAAAACTTTGAAACCTTTTGTCTTCCAGAATGCATTGGCCCACCATACCCGTGGCACCCGTCAGCAAAATTTTCACAAATCGAGCCTTGCTATCTTTTTACTGCTGCCATTTTTGATTTCTTGTTCAGCAACAATATAGTCGGCCTTGACCATTTCTTTAACTAAATCTGAGAACGAAATTTTCGGGGTCCAACCTAATTTTTCACGGGCTTTTGTTGCATCTCCGAGCAAAGATTCTACTTCTGTGGGCCTAAAATACTTCGGATCAACCTGAACAATACAATTTCCTTTTTGGTCGTAGCCTTTTTCGTCAATGCCCTGGCCCTTCCAAGTTACAGAAATACCCAGCTCAGAGGCTGCGATATCAACAAATTCTCTGACGCTTCGCTGTTCATTCGTTGCAATGACAAAGTCTTCAGGTTTTTCCTGTTGAAGCATCAACCATTGCATGATGACGTAATCTTTCGCATGACCCCAGTCACGTTTGGCATCGAGGTTTCCAAGGAAAAGACAGTCCTGTGTTTCTAATTTTATCCGGGCCAGCGCCCTGGTTATTTTTCGAGTGACGAAGGTTTCCCCTCGTAGCGGGCTTTCATGATTGAATAGTATTCCGTTGCAAGCGTAGATGCCATAAGCCTCACGATAATTCACCGTAATCCAGTAGGCATAAAGCTTAGCCACAGCATACGGACTTCTCGGATAAAACGGCGTTTTTTCGGTTTGCGGCACTTCCTGAACAAGACCATAAAGTTCAGACGTAGAAGCCTGATAGTATTTGGTTTTTTTCTCAAGCCCCAGAATTCGAATAGCTTCAAGAATACGTAAAGCACCCAACGCGTCACTGTTAGCAGTGTATTCTGGTTCTTCAAATGAAACGGCGACGTGGCTTTGAGCCGCCAAATTATATATTTCATCCGGCTGAACCTGTTGAATAATTCGAATTAAAGACGACGAATCAGTCATGTCACCGTGGTGGAGAATAAAAGTGTCTGACAACTCCGGGTTGTTAAAAAGATGGTCAATTCGATCGGTGTTAAATAATGAGGTTCTTCTTTTTATTCCATGAACTTCATAATTTTTGCTTAAT
>JAYVIY010000165.1:0-11615 GCA_043769795.1 Pseudobdellovibrio sp.
ATGACGGCTCGGTAGTCGCTCTTTTCATTAAAACCATAAGAAAACTTTTTCTGAATATCGCATTGTTCAGAAATTTCCCTGACGTTGCTATCATCACCCCAGAAAATCAAGGAGCCGTTCGCTGGTATTAACTTCATTAATCGGATAAATGCGTCTTTAACCGCGGCAAAATCTTTGTAGATATCTGCATGATCAAACTCAACAGAAGTTAAGATCACATACTTGGGTTTATAATGAATAAATTTTGGAACCTTATCAAAATAAGCGGTATCGTATTCATCTCCCTCAATAACAAATGTGTTCGCTGCCGGATTACGAAAACTTTGCGAAAAATTTTTAGGAATTCCGCCAATTAAAAAGCCCGGCTTTAAACCGCAATTTTCAGCAACCCATGACATCAGTGAGGTGGTGGTTGTCTTTCCATGTGTACCGGCAATAACAAAAGAGTCGCGGTCGCCGATAATTACTTCGCCCATTGCTTGCGGCAACGAACAGAAAGGCAACTTCAGTTTTACCATTTCCTGTGCTTCTTCATTGCTGGCAGGTATAACATTCCCGACCACAACAAAATCGGGGGACGGCGAAAGATTTTCTCTTTTATAAGGTCGCAGAATTTTAATACCTAGGTTTTCTATTTGAGTCGACATTGGAGGATATGGGTTGAGATCACTGCCAGTAACAATAAATCCACGGTCTTTTAGTAGGCCTGCAAGTGAAGCCATTGCTGTGCCGCAAATCCCCATTAAATGGATTCGGCTTCCTGGCTTCAAATTGTTTATTGAACTGGTGATTGAATTGGTCATTAAATTGTCCTTTTCAGTGATTCATAAATCCAACTATGCATTTGCGGTCTGAGGCTGACAAACGCACGATTATCACGCCCATAATGCACTCGATTACTCAGAATCAGAACAAGAAGATCGTTTCGAGGATCGTACCAGATTGATGTGCCGGTAAATCCGGTATGGCCAATAGAAAGAACTGAGAAGTGTGGGCCACAGCTTGAAACTCCAGAAGATGGCATCATATAGCCCAGCGCCCAGTCTCCTACTTCAGGGGGAACGGCGCGGGATGCGAACAGCTGGGCTGTTTTCTGCCGAACGCTATACCGGGCTATGCCCTGCAATTGCGATCTCAAGTTCAAACCGTAAGATGAAATATCTTCGATGCTGCCGAAAAGACCGGAGTGCGTAGAAATTCCTCCAAAACTCCAAGTATTTTCATCATGCACCTCTGCCCGCATGATTCTTTTTCGCCATTTACAATCTTCGGTCGGCGCAAAATGTTCTTTAGGAACAGCTGATTTGTTCTCTAAATGAAAATCAAGAGTTGAAGCGGAATAGTGCTTTTCTTTCAGACTCAACCAGATTTCATGAATATTCTTTTCATAGAATTTTTCTAGAATGAACCCCAGAGTAATAAAACCCAAATCAGAATAAACCGCCGTGCCAGTCTTATTTATTTGCGAATTATTAATCTGCTTATAGATCCAGGATCTTTTCTCCTGCCAAGGCAGTTCAAGTTTAATTTCACTGTAAAATGGCTTCCACCATTCCAACCCCGATGTATGGGTTAATAACTCTTTTATTGTCGTTTCATGTTGAAAATCAGACAATACATCCTTAACCTTTGTGTCCAAATTCCAGATTTTCTGATCGAAAGCTTCCATCATCGCTTGTTGAGTAAAAATAATTTTAGTCAAAGAGGCTAAATCATAATAAGGATACGTATGACCCACACTAATATCACAAACCAGTCGACCAACATGATAGGCCCTGGCGGTAACTCCAGGCGTAACATCAGGAATGGCCTGTTTGATTTTCTCGATGAGTTTGTTTTCTTGACTCGTGTATTTCATATTTCAATCAACCTCTTTGGCCTTCTCAAATCACTTCTTAAAAGGGGAACAGACTATCATTCGAGGGCTGCTCCCGCAAGTCAGATGAGTCTCTGTATTAAAAAATAACGGTCTTTGCAAATCTCCATGGCCCGTTTCAACTCCAGTAAATGCAGGAATACTCATTCCAGAAAAAAAATTCTCCAAAACTTTCGCCACATGATTATCTTTGTTCGGTTCGTCGCAATTGGTAAAATCTCCAAAAACCACAGCTTTCAGATTTTTAAAAAGACCCGCCTGCTTCATTTGCTGAAGGCAGCGATCAATCCTATAAGACCGCTCAGAAAGCTCTTCGAGAAATAAAATCTTTCCAGCTGTTTCCAGTTGATAAGGAGTTCCGAGAGTTGAGGTAACAACCATGAGGTTTCCGCCGACCACCTTGGATTTGATTGATCTCTTTGTCGATCCGGCTCTATTCAGTGGTTTCAAATTTTCAAAGAGTGTAACGTGCTCAGGGTTCTCTAGCGCTTGCCTCAGCTCATAAATATTCTCTGGTTTCAACTGTTCTAGTGCCAGTCGATCAATTAACGAGGCATGTAAAGTCGGAAAATTCCATTTTTGATTAAGTATCGCATGCAGCGAGCTGATGTCGCTGAGCCCAATCAGAAGTTTTTTATTTTTTGGAATTTGCATTTTATCGATCATCGGCAACAGCCTAATCGAGCCATAACCACCACGTAAACACCAAACAATTTTTGAATTTGGATTCATCATGGCCGACTTAAACGCTGCGAATCGTTGAGTGTCTGAATTAGCTAAAAATAAATCAGGTCGGATCAACTCCTCATTATAGCTGACTCGATACCCCCAACTGCGCAGGGCCTGAGCTCCTTTTTGAAGATTTTCAGCGGCAGTATGTGAACCCGGAGCAATGATCTCGATAAGGTCACCGAGACGAAGGCAATCTAGTCCTGATTTATCATATTTCTTTGACGCTATTTTTTTCTTTTTTCTCGGGGCTTTTTTTATTTTCGACACCCTTTAAGCTTGTCGGATAATCTCCATTAAAACAAGCCGCACAAAAGCTTTCAGGACCACTCTTCACCGCTTCCCACATGCCTTTTTCAGAAAGATACGCTAAAGAATCTGCACCGATAAATTTTCGAATATCCTCGAGATTATTATGAGAGGCTATGAGTTCGCTCTTTTGCGGAGTATCAACTCCATAAAAGCAAGGGCCAGTGGTTGGCGGAGAAGCAATTCTTAAGTGCACTTCTTTCGCTCCGGCTTGGCGGATAAGATTTATTATTTTCTGACTGGTAGTTCCTCTAACCAAAGAGTCGTCAATGACAATGACCCGTTTGTCTTTTAAGATTTCTGGCTGCGGATTAAGTTTTATCTTTACTCCGATATCCCTGATCGACTGTGCGGGCTGAATAAATGTGCGACCTATGTAGTGGTTTCTGATGATCCCGAATTCAAATGGAATTCCACTCTTCTGAGCGTAGCCTATTGCAGAAGGCACTCCGCTATCTGGAACTGGAATCACAATATCCGCCTCAACACCTGACTCAATGGCTAATTGTTCACCAAACCTTTTTCGCGAATTATAAACTGATTTCCCGAAAACGACCGAATCTGGTCTAGCAAAATAAACATGTTCGAAAATACAGTGAGCCGATTTTCTGTTGCCAGTACTTTCGGCCGTAAACCTGTGTGACTTTATCCCATCTGAGGTGATCTCAAGAATTTCGCCCGGCTCAATCTCTCGAACAAATTGCGCACCAATTAGATCAAGCGCACAGGTTTCACTGGCTACGACGTAACTCACACTCATAGAAGTTTTAATTTGCCCTAGAACCAAGGGACGAAATCCAAATGGGTCGCGAACGGGTAATAACCTATCATGTGCAAGCACTGTAAAACTATAAGCTCCAGAAAGATGTTTCAAACTTTCAGTGAGAGCCGAAACCAAATGATTTGAAGGGTTTTTAGCCAAAAGATGAAGTAAAATTTCAGTGTCGTTTGTAGCTTGAAAAATGGCTCCATCGCGCTGTAATGCATCGCGAAGATTTGATGCATTGACGATGTTTCCATTGTGAGCGACGGCAACCGGGCCACTTAGCAACAATGATCCGAGTGGTTGAGCGTTTGAAACGAGGTTTTCGCCAGTAGTCGAATAACGAACATGACCGATTGCTGCACTACCAGTTAATTTACTTAACTGCGTCTCATTGAAAACATCAGATACTAACCCTAAAGCTTTATGCATTCGATGCACTGGCTTTTGGTTATTTCCAGTATCTAAAGTGACAATGCCTGCAGATTCCTGCCCACGGTGCTGCATAGCATACAAACCCAAATAAGTTAGTCTAGCCGAATCCGGATGATTCCAGATTCCGAAAACACCGCATTCATCTTTCCACGAATTTTTTATACTTGTCATTTTAACATCTCTAAATCGGTTTCAAGGTTACGAACGTAATTTTTTTTAAATTGAGCAAAGTTGAGCTGGGTGTTCTGGCTGAAAACAATCTGAGCTTCTCTTGTCTCACCGATTTTTTTAATATCAAGCTTGAATTCACTGAAAAAAATATTCAAAAGCGAAATCATTTCTTCTGAGTTTTCGTCGGTAGAAATAATAAACTCATAAAAAGTATCTTTAAACAGTTCTGATTCATTGGCTGCTGCAAAATCATAGCTTAAATCAAAGCCAATTTTACCCTGACACATTTTAAGACAAGTAATTCCTGCGCCGCCTAAGCCCACGGCTTTGATGGCAGAAACCTTCATACTCTTTTCTTTTAGATGGTCACCCAACTTTGTACATTTTCTGATAAAGGAAGCTATGTCCTGAGTTGAATTCTGTTTAAACTTCGAAATCCGGTTTCCCAGTTGTTCGGTGTATGTCCAAGATTCCACCCAATTCATTTTTACAGATATAATACTTTCAAGAGGGCTAGAAAAAGAGTCTGAAATAATGTCGTCCACACTGGCTCGTAAACCCACGACACCGATAGCAGGCGTTGAAATAATATTCTCGCCCAAGGTTTCATTATAAAAACTCACATTACCACTGATAACAGGAGCATCTAGTTTTTTACCGGCTTCGGCTATTGCTTCCACACTGGCCACAAACTCCGACATAATTTCAGGTTTCTGCGGGTTTCCGAAATTTAGACAATCCGTCACTGCAAGCGTTTCTGCACCCTTGATTGCCAATTGGAATGCCGGAAAATAAACGGCATCGAGCGCACCAATTTCAGCATCCATCAGCATCACTTCCGGTCTGCAGCCTACGGCCAATCCTAGCCCCCGTCCTGAATAGTCTAATCTGGCAAAAGCCACAGAACTTTCACAAGCACTTGCTGTTCTTGCACCAACCCGCTGATCAAATTGGTTATGAATCCAGTGATGCTGGTTCAACTTAAATTGCTCGAGTTTTGAATTAATCAGTTTTTTTACATCTACTTTGAGTTCAGGCAGTTGCTCAACTCGATTCGGAAAAGCCCATGGACTGTAAGGTCGTTTATATTGAGGCGCGCTTTCAACAATAAGATCAGGGTCAATCTCAGTCAGTGTTTCCACTCCCCACATTAATTTTACTTTTCTAGATTTCTGAACTTCTCCGAGCACAACAGCATCAAGGCTCCATTTTTTAAATTCTTTATGCAATTTTTCAAAATTTGAAGGCTCGCATATCAGTAACATGCGCTCTTGACTTTCTGACAACAAAATATCTTCGGCCGTCATCGTTGAATCTCGGAGCGGAACTTTTTTAAGGTCAATAACTAAACCCACTTGGCCTTTTGAGGCCATTTCAAAACTTGAGCTTGTTAGTCCTGCGGCGCCCATATCTTGCATGGCAACCACATAATCTTTTTTCAGTACATCGAGACAGGCTTCGATCAATAATTTTTCAAAGAATGGATCTCCGATCTGAACGTTTGGTCTTTTAGATTCGGAATTTTCATCAAAAGATTCAGAAGCCATCGAAGCACCATGCACCCCGTCCCGACCGGTCTTTGCTCCTACATAGACCACAAGATTTTTTTCGCCTTTGGCTTTTGATAAAGCCATTTTTTGATCCGGCCCGAAATATCCAACGTTCAATGCATTCACCAGAATATTTTTGTCATAACGGCGATGAATGTTTGTCTGGCCCGTAACAGTCGGCACACCGACACAGTTTCCATAAGATGAAAGGCCCTTAGCAACCCCGTTCATTAAATAAGGCATTCTTGGTGTTTGAACTTCACCAAAACAGAGATAATTCGCAGACATAATGGGCCTTGCCCCCATTGTGAAGATGTCTCTTAAAATACCTCCGACTCCAGTGGCCGAACCTTGCACGGGCTCAATGAAGCTTGGATGGTTATGGCTTTCCATTTTAAAGGCGATTTTTTCACCACACCCCAGATCAACAACCCCCGCATTTTCGCCGTCCATATCAGGAGTTCTGGAGTTACGATAGCCGAATTTTCTCAAGTGAACCTTTGACGATTTATAGCTGCAATGCTCGCTCCATAAAGCCGAAAACAAAGGCCATTCAACAGCCACAGGTTCCCGTCCAAGCAATTTTTTCATCAGAGTGTATTCGTCCTCAGTCATTCTATACAATTTCAATTTGTCGTTCAAAGTCTGTTCAATCATAAAAAATACATCCCATCTGTTGATCCCATCCAGTCGGTCAATGCACGTTCTGGATGTGGCATGAGCCCACAGATATTTTTTTTCTGGTTAGTTATACCGGCTATATCTAGCAGGGAGCCATTCGGGTTGCTTTCATAAGTCAGCCAAATCTGTTCCTGATCTTGAAGTTGCTTTAACGTATCTGCAGCCGCATAAAACTTTCCTTCTCCGTGAGCAATTGGTAGTTTTATGATTTGTTCAATTTCGGTATTAATCGAAAATGCGGTTTTATTTTGTCTCATTTTCAGAGAGGTCCATTCATCTTTGAATCGCTGAGAATCATTTTTTAGCAGCACTCCGGGAAGCAATCCCGCTTCACATAGAATCTGAAATCCATTACAAATACCAAGTAGAGGTTTTTCTTTTTTAGCGAATTCCCGAACAGACTTCATAACTGGTGTTTGGGCAGCTAAAGCTCCGCATCGAAGATAGTCCCCATGCGAGAACCCTCCTGGAATAATCACCATGTCATAATCATTTACACTAAATTGATCCTCATACCAGAGGTAATCCGCTTCATACGATTTTGATACGACCCACTTTTTAACATCTTCGTCGCAATTCGTTCCTAAAAATCTAACAACACCTATTTTTGAAGTCTTCACTGCCATCTCACGTTCCTATTTCTGATTTCGGTTAGACAGACTGTATTTCAAATCTCTCAATAAGCGGATTGTAAAGTCCGCCGTCTTTTAACATTTTTTCAACTTCGGTACGGGCTTTCTCCGCATCCGAAAAATTAAAAGTTAGCTCAACAAATTTCCCGACTCGACAGTCTACAATTCCCTGAAACCCATTTGACTTTAAAGACGCCTCAACGGCGCGGCCTTGCGTGTCTAGAATAACTTCTCTCGGCATAATTTTAACACCTAATTTCATAAATCAACTCCCTTTTGTAGTCTTTCAAAAACTTCCTGATAAGCTTCTTCAACCGAACCGAGGTCACGCCTGAAGCGGTCCTTATCCAATTTTTTATCAGTTTCGGCATCCCAGAGTCTCATACAATCAGGACTGATTTCATCTGCTAAAATTACCTGAGCATTCGAATCAAAACCAAATTCAATTTTAAAATCAATTAACTTGAGCCCGACATTCTTGAATGTACTAAATAGTATTTTATTAATTTCTAAGGCCTGAGCCTTCAGAACGACTAGGTCAGATGGCTCTGCCCAACCCAAAGCAATTATCTGTTCATCGTTTACAAACGGATCATTAAGCGCATCATTTTTGTAAAAGAATTCGGTGATCGGCTGCTTGAGCATCGTGCCTTCGGGTACATCTAGTTTTTTTGCCAGCGAACCTGCTACGAAATTTCGAACAACCACTTCGAGCGGGATGATCCTGGTTTGATGCACCAACATAAACTTGTCATCGCGAGTCTCGATCCAGTGGTGACTTATTTTATGTTTTGAAAGCAACTTAAAAATCAAAGTTGATATTTTACAATTGAGAGCACCCTTACCTGTAAATTCACCCTTTTTAAGTGCATTAAACGCCGTTAGGCTATCTTTGTATTCCATTAGCAGGATGTTAGGCTGATCCGTCTTGAATATTTTCTTTGCCTTGCCTTCGTAAATCATTTCCTGAGCTTTCATCAACATTTCCTTTTTTAGGGTCTGAAATAGAGTTTCATTCGCTTTTCAATCGATGCCAAATGCTTGCGACCTGAAAAAATCTCGTCGATTTCTTTTTTCGAAAATAGTTTTTCTGACACCTTATCTTTCAATATTTTTTCTTTCAGATGTTCGCCTTCTTTAAGGTCATGCGCGAGCCTCTGCACGAGACTGTAAGCATCTTCCCGGGTCATTCCCTGCTTTTCGACCAAATGCAATAAAAGATGCGACGAATATAATACTCCTCCGAGTTTCTGAGTATTTTCAGACATCTTTTTTTCATCGACAATAAGTCCTTGAACTAGGGCTTTCAGTCGAATCGTCATATAATGAGCCAGTTGAAAAGCGTCTGGGAAAACAACGCGTTCTACTGAAGAATGACTGATGTCACGCTCGTGCCACAAAGCTATATTTTCAAACCCTGCCTGCGCATAGCTTCTCATTAGTCTTGCAAGACCGGTTAAGTTTTCGGCACTTATCGGATTTTTTTTATGCGGCATCGCCGATGATCCCTTTTGACCTTTAGAAAAGCCTTCACAGACTTCAGAAACTTCACTGCGTTGTAAATGTCTAAACTCTATTGCTAAACGTTCATAGCCCGAAGTCAAAAGCGCCAGCGTATTGAGTACTTCAGAATGACGGTCACGCGGAATGACCTGGGTAGCAAACGCTTCAACTTTTAATTTAAGCCTGTCTGCCACCTTTTTTTCAAACTCTACTGGCATGGCCGAAGAAGTTCCTACCGCGCCACTTAATTTACAAATTCGAATATTTTGCTTTGCTGAATTAAGTCGGTGAAGATTTCGGTCGACCTCTTCAACAAAACCTGCCACTTTAAAACCGAAAGTTGTTATTTCGGCAAAAATTCCATGAGTACGACCCGCACAAATGGTTTTTTTATGTCTTACGGCTAGTTTTTTCAGTTCGACTTTTAATGACTCAATTTCGGCGATAACAATGTCCAATGCATCTGAAATCTGCAGACTGAAAGCTGTATCAAGAACGTCGGAACTGGTAAGTCCGAAGTGAATGAACCTTCCACTTTCTCCGACATTTTCAGCCATATTTGAAACAAATGCGATCACATCATGCTTTGTCGTCTTCTCTATCTCCAATATTCGATCCACTTGAAATTTTGACTTCTTTTTGATGTCTGCCGCCGCTTTTGCCGGAATCAAGCCCATCTCCGCTTGTACAAGGGCACATTCGATTTCAACCTTTTTCATATACTCAAAGCGACCTGCTACACCAAAAAGCTCATTCATCAATTCTGTCGAATAGCGCGAGATCATTCAAAGTTCCTTTTCAGCTGTAGACGTGAGTTTTTTTATATTTTTTGCCACGAAAACATTCTTAATATAATTATTAATTTTATTCTGAGTCCAGTAATCAAAAGACGGAAATACCGATGCATCTTTAGGATGATTCAATTTCAGTTTTTGAGTAACAAAACCGTCTACGCAAGACACCCAGCGGTTGATTGTGGTGCCGAATTCAAAGGATTTAAGTGATTCACTCAGAACCCGAAGAGTTCTTGTTGCAATGAATTCGAGTAATTCATCGGCCTGATAAGTTGAAGATGGCACAATTAGACTGACGATCAACCTACTATTTGAATAGCTACAGATATACCAATTATCGAAAACCGTGTTAAAGTTAGTATTATCTATCAAAATAAAATCATGCCGCAAATGCTGATCATGAAGCTTATATCTCACGCTATATTCGACATTCAGTACAATATAAGACTGAATCTGAGCCTTATTTAAAACATTTTGAGGCAATCCCTGAATTTGATCTGTGACCAATTGGTGCCCCTGTAGGATCAGGTAATCGTACTCAATTTCTCCGCGACTTTTGGTCTTTATTACATATTTTTTAAGTTTTTTACTAAACAAAACACTTTCAATTTCTTTGAAGCTGAATTGTTGATTCTCGGATTTTTTGGTGCCGGTAATTTCATCGCCTGTTAGTTTATAGTCTGAAAAAATATTCTTTTTAAGAACCATAAATTCATTTTTTATCTTAAACAAGACCGACTTATGCTGAACCGTAAACAGCGATTCATCGGTCGGAATACATACATTATCTGCAATTATCGGAAGACTGAAAAAATTGAGATTATTCGCTTCAAGCGATTCATGGATCAGATAGTTATCTATTTTCGAATAGTGTTGAGCGAGAACAGTGTTTGTCCTAAGCAGTGTTTTGTCATAACCGAGATAGGCTAGCTTCATGGACAGTACCTCGCTGTCATTTTTCGAAGAAGAAATTGTTCCGTTCTGCGCAAAAACAGATTGGCTTCGTCTAAGCTCAACTGCCTCGGAAGAACTAATGATTTGAGCTGAAGTAATATTTCACCGGCGTCCATTTCTGCAATGACCTTATGAAGGGTTACGCCCATATCTGAATTATCAGACCAGCTCTTTTCCGCTGAATCTAGTCCGGGATAGAGTGGAAGCAGGCTTGGATGAATATTGATGATTCGGCTCTGCCACTTTTCAACGAATTCAGCAGGAAGCAGTTTCATAAAACCGGCTAATATAATAGAGTCAATTCGATGGCTTAAAAGAATTTCATGAAGTGAAGCGTAGGTTATTTGCTTATCTAGAAAAATAATTTTTTTTCCGAAACGCTTTGCTTTGAGATTACCAAGGGCGTTTTTTTTGTTGGTTATGATCAACACTATGTTTACATCATGCTGAACTTCGAGAAGCGCCTGTAAGGTCGAGCCTCCTCCGGATATGAAAACCGCAACTTGCCTGGGTTTTCTAAATCCACTCAACATGCGGATCATCCTTTGATTTAGGTTTCATCTCACCGAGAATATGAGACTTATAGCCAATTTGATTTAGGCGAACTTGCGCCTCTTTTGCCTGTTCTGACTTCATTATGACAATTAGACCCATTCCGCAATTAAAGGTCTCCCGCATGTTTTGATCAGAAAGCTGGGCTCTTTGCATAACTTCCTTGAAGCATTCCGGTAATTCCCATTTTTTAATGCAGGCTTTTAGATGCTCAGGAAGGACCCTCGGTAGATTTTCAATTCCACCGCCGGTAATATGAGCCATGCCATGAATTTCAAATTCCTTTTTTAAGATAATGGCCGCTTCGACGTAGAGTCGAGTTGGTTCAAGCAACCATTGCCGATATTTCTCAAATTCATTTTCAAAAACTTTCCTGATCAGTGAATAACCATTACTATGAAAGCCTGAGCTTTCTAGACCGAGCACAGCATCGCCGGATTCAATAAGATGAGGGCCCCACATTTTTTCCTTATCAACAACTCCAACTGAAAAACCAGCGCAATCAAAATCACCGACTTGATAGACTCCGGGCATTTCAGCGGTTTCACCGCCGATTAATACCATATGCGACTCTTCGCAGGCTTCTTTAACAGAGGTTAAAAACGATTGAGCGTTGTTCAGTTCGAGTTTACCAACCGCATAGTAATCAAGAAAAAATAGTGGCGT
>JAYVIY010000166.1:0-4476 GCA_043769795.1 Pseudobdellovibrio sp.
GACTGTTCCTGCAGAGGTGCCAATATTTAATGAAGCCGCATTTCCTAAACCTGAAATATCACTACTCGCTAAAGTAATTACACCGGTTCGACCCGCTACACTTGTAACAGGTGCAGTTGGTAAAGCAGTTGGAACATATTGTGTACCATTATATTGTAAAATATTTCCCGATGTCGGTGCCGACGCACTCACCGCTACTCCGCGAATTTTATTTACGCTCACTGTTGAAGTGGTACCGCTCACATCTCCTGAAAGTGATGACGAAGTCTGAAATGCATTAACAATTCGAGAGTCATTGCCTGCGGCAACTGTGCCCGCAGAGGTTCCCACATTCATCGCCGCTGCGGCTCCCAGCCCTGAAATATCGCTGCTTGCTAAAGTAATTACACCGGTTCGACCCGCTACGCTTGTAACCGGAGCCGCCGGAAAACTGATGTTCTGACAAAGAAATTCACTGGTTACACTGTTCCAATACATGGTTTGATTAACAGTACATGCTGCCGATGCAATAGCCGTATTGAATACTGCCGCATCTAAAGGTGTAAATCCTAAAGCTGTCTGCTTAGCATTAAATGCAGACCAATCTGTCGCAGATAAATATCCAGATGTCGTTGAGTTCGACTGCGAAATACTAATATTGGGATTGGTTCCGCCAGATGAAGATAAAGGTGAAGATGCCGTTACGGCAGCGACGCTACCGCCACCAGCGCTTGCCCAGGTTAAATTTCCGCTGCCATCGGTCTGCAAAACCTGACCGACGGTGCCATCATCTCCTGGTAAAGTTAAAATGTAGCTGGCACCCAAACCGACCGGAGCTTTCAAGCGAACTGAGTTGACACCGTCATAGAGATAAAGATTATTTGTTGTTGTACTGATAGAGCCAAGATTTGAAACAAAAACATTGCCGCTTGCATCGCGCTTAACAATAGCACTGGCCGTATTCACGGCTGTTGCCGCCTGAGTATCACTATATGCTGTCAGCAAACGAGAATCATCTCCGGCAGCCACCGTGCCCGCAGTGCTACCAACGTTCAAACCCGAAGCATTACCCAGCCCCGAAATATCAGCGCTAACAAGTGAAACAACTCCGGTCTTACCGGCAACACTTGTAACACCACCGGAAGCTACTGTTGCGGCAACATATTGAGTGCCATTGTATTGCAACACCTGACCCGCCGTTGGAGCAGCTGCGCTGACCGGAATACCTTTTATCTTATCGACACTGGTCGCGCCCTGAGTACCGCTCACATCGCCGACCAGTAAACCAGAAAAATTCACGGCGGTCGTCGCGGTAGTTGCGCTCGTAGCCTGACCAGTAAGAGCCATAGTTTTTAGATTGTTAAAACGTGTCACGTCAAATAGGAGGTCATTCAAGTTAGTCTGATTCAACTGCGTCGTTGTATCCTTAACAATAATGTCGGTCGCGGTTTTTCCACCTACAGATTCAGCCTGAATGGCATAAGGAGTTGCTCGCATATTAAAATTCGCAAGAACCGGATCTCCGCCGATTGTCGTAACAATGCGAATGGTGCGCCCGTCTGTTGCGGCCGGCGAATAGCTTTGACCAAGAAGAGTAATCGCGTTGTTTGCATCAACACAGGCAAGACCGGTTTTTGTTTTTGAATTATCGTAGACCTGGTTCAGGCTTAAAGAAGGGTCGCTCGTTCCACGAACACCTGATCCAAGACTTAATGAAATGCTTCCGCTTGTTATAATCTGTCCGGAAAAACTTTCTTCGCGCAAAATGCAATTTGTAACTGGTGATAAAATCAATAACTTAAAATCAAGATTACTTTCAGTGGGATAAGTTCCGCCCGGTGATTTCAAACGAAGTTGAATTGGCACATTCATCTCTGCAAAAGCCGAGAATGAAATCTGAAACCCGATTATCAAAGCGATATATAAGAATTTATTCATATTTTACCTCCATACTCCAACCATTAGCCAAAGTAATATTTTCTACAGAATCGGTAGTATCTAGTGAAATTTCCCAGTTATTTGTGTTGGCAGCAGATTCACCGAATTTAAGAGTGCTTTGAAGTGAAATATCAGCTTTTACTGGTTCAGGCAGAATAGACACAGGGGCAAAACCACCGGTCTGCCCTCCGCAGGCAACAGCTAATACGCAGAAAAGCCCAATAAATGCTCTTAATAAATACTTCAAAAAATCCTCCAGCTACGTCCTACTTGTTTATCGTCATTAGGATAGCACTCTTTGAATGAATCTTTGTAAAATCTTAACCAAGCCTTAACAACGGCATTTCATATTGAGAATCCGCCTCAGAATGAAATGTGACTAAACAGCAGTGATACGAATAATAACAAAAAAGACTCTTTTCAAATCTGTTTTTTAGTTAAGAATTGGTTTAAAGATTTGAAAGTCTTATTTTGACAAACGTCTCTTGCTTGCCGATACCACAGGTCTAATTTGATTGATAAACCTATCTGTTTAGTGAATTCTGTGTTCTACTGAATACTCAAGCGCCTTTTCAGGTAATTCTTAAGGTTCATCCCGTTTTTCTGAAAGTTAATAAGCATTTGAAATTTTCACCTAACTAAGGAGACCATATGAGCATTCAAGTCGTTTCATTCAATTGTCTCTTGAAGAACAAAACCGGCCAATTGATCAGCAGCACCTACAATCATGATGTTTTGGCCGCGCAAGACAGCGATGCCGGTATTTTGAAAGGTCTGGCTTTGAAGATGCAAAATCTTGTCGATGGCGAAAAACGCAGTATTGAACTGACGGCTGAAGAAGCCTACGGCTTTTACGACCCTAAGAAGGTCATCTTCTATCCTAAAGTGAAGCTGCCTAAAAATATACGCGTCGGCAGCACGGTTCAGATCACTGGAAAAAGCGGCCAGATCCGCAGTTACAAAGTGCTTCAGTTACACGACAACATGGCCACTCTTGACGCCAACCATCCGCTGGCGGGTCAGGATCTGATCTTTGAAATCGAAGTCATAAGCGCCCGTGCCGCCTCTGCCTCAGAAATTGAAGAATCTAGCAAAACATTTTCAAACCAGCTTCTGCATTAAAAAACTTTCTTATCTAGAAATAAAAAAAGAGACTCTTCCGAGTCTCTTTTTTTTGTATTTAGTTTTCGTTAGTTTGAAACTACTTACACCAAGGCGCTGTAGGCATAATCTTGCAAAGCATATCGCACATTGCAGGATCTTGTAGTGGGCATTCGCCGCCGCCCGGATTTCCTGGATCAGGCGGATTACCCGGATCTGGTGGGTTTCCGGGACTAGATGCAACAGCACCAACATTAATATCTAATGTTTGAATAGTACCTTTTGCATCTGTTGCCTTAATTGCCGCAGTACCCTTAGCCATTGCAGTTACTAAACCATTTGCTTCTACTTTAAGAATAGAAGGATTTGTTGATTCGAATTTCACGTCGCCCGTTGAATTTTTTAAAGTCATTTGCAAAGTATCTTTTTCTGCAATCGTTGCAGCAGAAGGAACAATCCATGCCTTTTTAGCTAAAAGTGTATCTACCGCAGCAAAAGCATCGATACGGCAATCACAAGCCGTGCTGATGCTGACTTTCGCGCCAGTGGTCTGCAATAAGGCTTTGATTTCTGCACCTGTAAGAGTAGCGTCCTGAGCTTTTAAGAAAGCAACAAGTCCCGCAACCAATGGAGTAGCCATTGAAGTACCTGACATGCTTGAGTATTTGTCACCCGGAACAGTCGACATGATCGCATCACCCGGAGCAGCTAATGAAACTTTTGCTTTTCCGTAGTTTGACCAAGACGGTTTAGAGTCTGAAGAGTTTGAAGCTGCAACAGTAATCATATTCGGTAAACCTGCGTTGGCCGGATAAACATCAGTCGTATCATTGTTCTTACCATCGTTCGCTGCCGCAGTTACGAAAATGATTCCTGCTTTTTCTGCTCGTTCAATCGCTTCAACCAAAGGCTTTGCTGTCGTCAATGGAACCGAAGCTCCCCAACTCGCAGAAATAACCTGAACTTTATGTTCAATAGCGTAATCGATAGCTTTAATTCCACCCTCTAAAGACCCTGAACCATCAGCACCTAAGAAGCGAAGTGGCATAATAGAAACTTCAGGAGATAACCCCTGAGTTCCGCCTTCAATTAAACCTGTAGAACCGATAATTCCTGAACAGTGAGTTCCATGACCCGGATTCTGCGCAGAAGTTAAATCCATAGGATCTGCATCGTTATCGCGGAAGTCATAACCAGCAACCATATTCGGAGCTAAATTTTTGTGTTTATAGTCGGCACCGGTATCAATAACAGCCAACAAAACATTTCGGCTTCCTTTGTTGCCGGCACGTTTCCAAGCCTGTTCAGCATTTACTTTTACTAAAGCATATTGCTCTTTTAAGGCCACTGTATCGACCGGATTTGAAAAAGCATGAATCTTAAAGTTTGGAACAACATACTCAACGTTTTTGTCTGAGAAAATGGACGCTAAAGCTCTGGCTTCATTTTTCTTCGCAA
>JAYVIY010000167.1:0-4472 GCA_043769795.1 Pseudobdellovibrio sp.
CCGGGCTTTGAAATCAGTCGCAAGTTTATTTATGGTACGAAGTCAGGTGGGGACTATTTTGATATTTTTGAACATGAAGATAAAATGAAATTCGGAATTCTGGTGGCCTCGTCTTCGGGGTACGCGATGTCTGCGTTGTTTTTATCGCTGATCTTGAAGGTTTCGCATGTTCTAGAAGCAAAAAAAGGCAACTCTCCTGATAAAATTCTGCAACAGATCGCCGATGAAATAAGGAAAGTGGCGGCTCCGCAAGACACCACCAGTGCCTTTTATGGAGTGATAGACCGACGCAATTTTTCATTGCAATTCTGTAGTTCGGGCGCGATGGATGGCTATTATCAGGCCCCACAAAAACCAATTCAGGTTTTGAAGTCGACAAACAGCGCATTTGGTCAGCAATTTTCCGAAGTGCTTTCGATGGCTTCTTTGGATCTCGAGGCAAAGTCCCGAATTTGCCTTGTGTCAGAGGGTTTATCTGAAGTGCTCGGGGTTGAAACTTTAATTAAAATTCTGTCTGATAGCGCGAGGTCGGGTGTTCATGAGTTACGCAACGAGCTGCTCTTTCAGGCTCAGAGAAAGTCAAATTCAGAAGAACCCCTGCGAGACCAGACCGTGGTCATTGTTGATGTTAAAGATCGAGTGATAAAGCTAGCCAAGTAAGTAAGCGTTTGGTAGTTCTCATGAGTATAAAAATCAGATTCAATTTAAAGGAACGCATATGGCAGAAGTGAATATCTATGAAGGTGCATTGGATAAGGGTCTTGAGGGTGTTGTAGCCTGTACTACCGCAGTTTCTTTTATAGTTGGAAATACTTTAATTTACCGCGGATACACGATTGAAGATCTAGCGGACCATTCTACTTTTGAAGAAGTCACATTTTTACTTTGGAATGACAGATTGCCAAATAAAAACGAACTGGCCGCATTTAAATCTGAATTGAATCTGAACATGACGCTAGAGCCTGGTTTTCTTCAGGTGCTTAAGACTTTGCCGACCAATGTACATCCTATGGGTTGGCTGCGATCTGCAGTATCATTGTTGGCTCACTGGGACAGCGACGCCAATGAAAATTCTTTAGAAGCCAATCGTCGCAAAGCGGTTCGTCTAACTGCTAAGATGGGCGCACTGGTCACCGCATTTGAAGCGATCCGCAATCAACGCGAAGTTCTTGCGCCAAAGAGCGGCCAATCTATTGCCTGGAATTTTCTATATATGCTGAAAGGCACAGAGCCTGATGCCGAACTTGTGAAATTATTTGATATTTGTCTGATATTGCATGCAGACCATGAGCTGAATTGTTCGGCCTTTGCAACCCGCGTAACGGCCTCTTCATTGTCAGATATGCATTCAGCCATCGTGTCTGCGATTGGAGCACTTAAAGGGCCACTGCACGGCGGAGCTAATGAGCAAGTCATGGTGATGTTGGCGAAAATCGGTACTATTGAAAGAGCGCAACAGTTTGTGAAAGACGCCCTAGATGCTAAAGAAAAAGTAATGGGAATCGGTCATCGTGTTTATAAAGACGGTGACCCGCGCGCAGCAATTCTCAGAAAATTTTCAGAACAACTGACAAAAAAAATCGGTAAACCCGAACTTTACCAGATGTCGGTTTTAATTGATGAAACCATGAATAAGCAAAAGGGCTTGATGCCAAATGTCGATTTTTACTCGGCCACTGTTTATCATGCCATGGGAATTCCAACGGATATTTTCACTCCGATTTTTGCGGTGTCCCGCATAGCCGGATGGATTGCTCACGCAAACGAGCAGTTTGAACGCAATCGAATTTACCGTCCACGCGGAAAATGGCAGGGAAAAGAAGGCTTAACCTGGAAACCTGTTGACCAGCGTAATTCATAATGAAAATAGTTATAATTTTACTAATGTCTGTGGGTTTCTTTTCAGGATGTGAATCTCTGACAAAGAGTTTATTAAAAGATCCGGAAGTCAGCGTCTTAAATGTTGGTGTAACCGATTTTAATTTCTCAGAAGTGACCTTGGCTGTTCTTATGAATATTAAAAATCCGAATCCGGTGCCGATTAACTTGAGCAAGGTCGATTACGAACTCAATGTGGCCGGAGACATGGTAACAGAAGGCACGCTCAACGAAGGCATACAAGTGCCGGCCACAGGTGAGAATCAACTGACATTGCCGTTGAAGTTTAAATTTAAATCAATAACCAATGTTTTGCAGGGTCTCTTGAACGCTTCGATTACTAAAAATTACGAACTTAAAGGCAGTGCTCAACTCGGAATTTTTAGTATACCTTTTTCAAAAAAGGGCGAAGTGATACTTAAGAAATAATAGACCAGAACTGTTTTCCCAGAGGAGGCTCAATGGCGTCAATTTTCACTAAAATTATCAACGGCGAACTTCCAAGTTTTAAAATACATGAAGATGACCTGACTATTTCGATTCTGACCATTGATCCGGTTAACCATGGCCACACCTTGGTCATTCCAAAAATGGAAGTGAACCATTGGTTCGACGTTCCGGCCGAAATCTTTACGCGAGTGGCTCTTAATTCACAGCTCATCGCAAAAGCCATCAAGCAGGCTACGGGTTGCCCGAGGGTCGGTACAATTGTGGCCGGGTTTGAAGTACCTCACTATCATTTACATCTGATCCCGGCTTGGAGTATTCCTGATCTGGATTTCAAAAGAGCGTCTCGAAAAACCGAGATTGAAATGAAGCAAATTCAAGAAAAAATAATCAGTTTTTTGTAAGCGGTTTTTTTAACTGCGACTATTTCAGATCAGATTAAGACAGATTGTTAAATCAACCCGAATTAATTTCTCATAATAATTATGTTTAAATATAAATTCTCGTTATAGGCCGGATAATAATTATTTTTTTGATGAGAGTATTCATCGGGTGTACTCTATTAGTAAGTCGTTCTAACGACTGGAGAGGAGGTGGTGTTATGAGTAGATGTGACATAACAACGGCGGAGGTGCCGAGCTCCTAGCTCGCACTAAAGCAGGCGCAACTAAGAGGCTGGAAACCTCCGCCGAAGCGTCATAATATCTAATTCAAGGGGCCGGCGGGCAGCAATGCTTCGCCGGCCACCTCTAAAAAGGCCCACTCCCCTTAAAAAGTCCGTTATATCTGGATTTTTAAACAAATCTCTTCTAAATTCAAAAAATGCAGATTCAGAGTTTTATTAATAATTCGTACTACGCTGGCGAATCAAAATTTATTAAACTTAACCCTTTTACCCGCCAAAGCCTACACGAAGTCAGTTCGTGCGATTTAATAGGTCTGGTCACTGCAATACGTTCGGCCAATCTGGCTTTTCAGGATTTTAAATCCAGTGGAATTTCGGACCGCCGGGCAATAATCGAAAAAATCAGAGATTTAATTGAAGAAAAAAAAATAGAGTACGCAGTCCTTGAGGCCACCGATCAGGGCTTGCCCCTGTTTTTTGTAAAACAGAACTTAATTGAGAGCGTGCTGACAAACATCACTGAAGTTTTGAGTCAGACACCGATAGAAAACGGTATTCAGTATTCGGGCGTGGGAGTTGTTGCGCTGATTACTTCGTGGAACCTGTCGCTGCGGGTGATTTTAGATCGATTGATTCCGGCTTTGCTTGCAGGCAATGCGGTCATTATTAAGGTGTCGTCGCAGTCGCCGATTACGGCTCACATCCTCAGTGAACTCATTGCAGCCAGTGAAGCCCCGAAATCACTTATTCAGGTCATTGTTACTGATGACATCGAAGTTAAAAAAACTTTGGTGAGTCATCCCGGGGTGCGGGCGATCTCATTAACCGCGAGCCTTGAAACAACAGCCTTAGTTTTACCTCTGGTAACGAATTCGTCTTTTCAGAATTTTAAAAAAATTCAGATTTCCTCGGGCTCAAAAAATTCGGCGGTGGCTTTAACGGAGCCTACCGATGCAGTTTTTAATGCTGTGATGAATTCGTTTATGCTCGGCCAAGGCCAACTGGTCTGGAATTCTGCAAGGCTTTTTATCTTAGAAAAATATGAAAAACTCTGGGAAGAAAGAATTACAGAGTATCTTCAAGGGCTCAGGCCTTCAGAGTCGATTCTAGACAGTTCAGCGTGGTCGCCCTGTTTAAAGCCCGAATCATTCGGTAAATTCGAAGAAATTAAGAAGCAGGTTTTTGAAGACCAAGGTAAATTAATTCAGAGCTCATTCGTACTAACGGAGAGTCAGAAGAAAACCCACTTGCCGGCGCTTTTTACAAAAGACATGTCACGCTGTTCGACACTTCAACAGGATCAGGTGCGCACACCGGTGTTTATTCTGTCTGCGGTTAAGTATCCTTTTGATGTCGCTAAATATTCAAATGTTTCTTACTTCGGTTTTGCGGCCCATCTCTGGGGCGAGGTCGAAAAGTTGGCGAAAGTTGCAGAAAATCTGGATGTTGGTCTGGTGAGTTACAATAAATCCTCGGTTGAAGTCAGCGGGGCAGTTACGGCCGTCAAACAATCAGGATTCGG
>JAYVIY010000168.1:0-1606 GCA_043769795.1 Pseudobdellovibrio sp.
TTTAGTTCAGCCAAAGAAAAAGAATCAAGGGGAAGTTGACTGATGCAGAAGATATGCGTCTTTTCGGCAACAGGAGCTAGAATTTCTGAAGCCGAAAACCGGATCAAGCTGAACACAACAAGTGCAATTAACTGGAATAAAATTAAAATCATACTGACATATGCAAAATCAATGAGCGCAAATTTAAGATTTGATTTAAGATTTTTTACTGAAACTGTGATTTTTATAAAATATTTAATTATTTCATGTATTTAGTTGTGATCACGATAGAGGCAAAGCGCTGAAAGCCTTGATTCTCAGTAGGTCTAAAGTCTAGAAATTGCTGTTTTAAACAATAGATGTGGATAACTCCGGCTCTTGGCATTGATTCAAATTCAAATCCATATAAAATAGTCAGAAAGAGGGGCACAGCATGTTACGTCAAAATTTCTTTCTCTTTGCCATTTTAACTTTCATTTCAATAAACAGTTTTTCAGCAATTAAGACTGAAGATGCAAAATTAATGGAAGAATTGTCTGGGCAAAAAAAATCTACGCCGATTTTAGCTTCTACAAAAAAGAAAACCCTGTTGGCACCTTCGACAATTTCTGAAAAACATTTGTTTGCAGGGCTGGACGCTTTCAAAGACAAAAATTACATTTTGGCTTTAAAACATTACAATACGATTATTATTAAGCATAACAAATCTAAAGAAGTGAAATCGGCTTACTTGGCAAAGTCTAAACTTTATTCCGAAATGGGATTAAAAGAGCAGGCTGACCGTAATCTCCAATTGGCGATCAGCATTGGTAATAAAATCACGAAATGAAAAAGATACTACTTGTTTGTCTTATTGTCTTAATACAGACGCAAACAAAGGCACAAGAGCCGGCGCCCGAAAGCGCCGAGCAGGCTCCCGCTAATGAGGCAACAGTAGGTACCATTACGAACTCCGCACCGAAAATTCAGAAACCTCTGGGGCGAGTAAAATCAAGCACGGGAGTGAATCCTGAAAGCAGTTCGTTCATAGGCGATCCGGACAATATTGACCCACTTAAGGCCAATCGCGATAATATCAAAGAAGATGAAGAGCCGGTTCTTGAAGATATAAAACAAATTATCGATGCACCAAAAAAAAAGCCGGAAGTAAAAGTTGCTGATTCTGTGGCCTCCGGAGATTCGACGCATGCAGCTCCCGAAGTTCCGCCGCCCGTTGAAATTACACCCTCCGCACCTGGGGCCGCGCCTGTTGCTGCGCCAAATGAAACTCCGCCGGCAGGCAGTACCGGAATGTTAAAAAATGAAAAGGGATTGACTGCAGATGATCCGGACCTTGTGCTCGAGAAAAAATTTAATACTATTTTTAAGCGTTATAATATTAATCCAACACCTGACGATATTTGGGCTGCGGCCACTTCAAAACAGGTTTTGCGCGAATACGTGGTTCAGAAGGGCGATACGCTCTGGTCGATAAGTAAAATTTTATTTGATGACCCGAATTTTTGGCCAAAAATCTGGGCCATCAACAAACAGGGAATTCTAAATCCACATTTTATATATCCGAAATCAAAGATTTATTTTTATATGGGTGATGAAGAAAGTGCACCGACCTTATCGGTAGGAGCAC
>JAYVIY010000169.1:0-4438 GCA_043769795.1 Pseudobdellovibrio sp.
TTTGGATCGCCCGAAACAAACTGCTGGCAAGCTATTCAGAAAAATAATCCCGAACTTATGATCCTTACTTCGGTTCCGCTTAAAAATCTGGCAAAATTACCTGAGTATCGGTCAATACGTGAAAAGGTGCCCTTTATGTGTACCCCAAGCGAAACCAAGTCCGATTTTATAAAAAATTGGCCCTATGCCAAAAATGTTATTCCTGAAAACCAAGACGGAATTTACCATTCGAAAATTTTCGGAACTAAAAAAAATCTCATACAGGTCATTATGGTCGATCAATTTGATTCTGAGTTAAAATGGAATTGGCTTGAAAGTGAATTCAAAAAACCCACAGCACTTAAAATATTAACCAGCCCGACTCGCGATCGTGATAAGTTGATTGCACTGATTAAAAAATCAAAAACCAAAAATATAATTTTACTTTCAAATGATCGCCCGGTGACAGCTTTCGAAAAAACAGAAATAAAAGATCTAGGACCAATATATGAATCAACTTCAGCCGATCGTTCAATTGCCTCCAGCGTTGAAACAACACCGGTGATTTTCGGGGTTATCCGCATTGACTGGTCAGACCGCGAAGCCCAGCTTGAAATGCGAAATGTTGAAGATAAAAAATTACAGGTTGTTGAACTTAAATTCTAGGCTACGGGCTTTGCGGCCAGATTGTTCAGATCTCTTTGCACCAAAAACCAGATTGCCGGAGAAAAGCAAAGCCACAACAAAAACAAAACCCATTTACTTACTTTTTCAGAACTCACCTTTTCAAAAAGCTCTGAGTATTTGTAAAATGCATATATATTGCCAAACGGTACGAACAATAAAAGCGTCCAGATTGTGGGCGCGGCTTCCGAATCTTTAGTAATGAACTTAAGTTCACTGCTCGTCTGGTAAAACCAGTAAACCGAATAGATGCCAAAGGTGACAACTAACAAAACAACCTGAACAATCATATTTCTAGACTTTACTTCGGACATTTTTCTTCTCCAATATTTGTGAATCGCGTTTAATTTTCGGACGACCAAGCCAACCTTGTCTATATAAATAAATTCCGAGTGCAACCGAGATCACAAGCATGATCAGAAGCGAGTACTCAAAACCGGCTCGTTCAGTTAAGAGAGGTATATACTGAAAATTCATTCCGAAAACTCCGGCAACAAAGTTCAACGGCAGAAAAAAAATTGTCAGTACAGTTAGTACCCGCATGATTTCATTTGTCCGAAAAGAAGCCTCGTTGGTTTTTTGCGACTCAATACCGAGATGTAGATTTAGTAAAGACTGTGCATTTTCAAGCACGTCTTCAGCATAAAATAAATTTCGCTCCAACCGGTCTTTTGATTGCTGAAAATGCTGTTTTTCAAATTCGGGCAGAGTCACAAGCTTTGCCTGAAGCTCGAGAGTCAGTTTCAGAACTTTTTTAAAAGCCGAAGCTTTACGCTTGAGATAAAAACCTTCTTGCAGAAACTTTCTTGATTTTTTCGTACTGAATAAGTTTTCTTCAAGATCGCGCAACTTTGCTTCCAAATCTGCCAAAGGTTTATTAAACCCTAAAGACACCTGCTCATAAAAAAAACTGAGCAGGTTGGATTTTGACATATTGTCTTTACCGCGATTTTGAGCACTAGAAGTCACCGAGTTAATTTCGATCAGCGGAAGTCGATGAATCGTAACGACCTGGGTAGGATGCACAAAAATAGCTAATTTTGTTGTGAGCTCTTGCACGCTGTCCGCATCTAAGGGCGACTCGGGCTCCATCAGGCGCAAGATTATAAAAAAGGTGTCCTGGTAGGCTTCAATATGAGGTAAGTAATCTGAATCAAGGCAGTTATAAAGCACTTTTGACTCTAGCTTCAATTGAATTGCTATCTGCGCAAGCATTTGTTTATCGGGGTTTGTTAAGTCGACCCATTTAAAGGTACTCAGATCAATTTCAGTTTGGTCCATATGCCTATAAAACACGAGTTTTTACACAATGACAATCAATTGCGTTTTATTAAATCCTACGTAAAACTGGCCCGCAGATCCACTTTGACCCATTTGTTAGGCAAATCTCTTTGAAAGGCCCCAATGAAAACAGACCAAGATTCTACTCAACCGAAACGAATTTTTCTCAACGACTATAAAGCACCTTTTTTTAAAATCAAAAGTATTTATCTTGAATTTGATTTGCATGAAACAAAAACTCTTGTTCGCGCCACTCAAATAATTGAAAAAATAGAAGAATCTCCACTGGTTCTAAATGGCGAAAATCTGACTCTGAAGTCAATAAAAATAGACGGCCGCGAACTGACTCCAAGCGAATTCAGTCTTGAATCAGAAAGCTTAACTATCAACCTTGTTCCTAAATCATTTACCCTTGAGACCGAGGTTGAAATCAATCCGCAGGAGAACAAATCCTGCGAAGGACTTTATCTTTCTAAGGGGATTTTTGCCACCCAATGTGAAGCTGAAGGTTTCAGAAATATCACCTACTTTCTTGATCGACCTGACATTATGACCACCTACACGGTGAGCATAACGGCCGATAAAGCAAAGTATCCAGTGCTTCTTTCAAACGGAGATTTAATTTCAAAAACAGATCTCGGTAACGGAAAGCAACAAAGTATCTGGAAAGATCCTTTTAAAAAACCTAGCTATCTTTTTGCCTTAGTTGCGGGAGATTTAGGTGTTGTTGAAGGACAATTCAAAACGATGTCCGGAAAAAATGTTAAGCTTGAGGTCTATGCATCTCACGGTAAACAGTCGCGCTGCCATCATGCTTTAGAATCCTTGAAAAAATCAATGCAATGGGATGAAGAGCGCTTCGGCCTTGAATACGATCTGAATCAATACATGATTGTTTCAATCGATGATTTCAATATGGGGGCTATGGAAAACAAGGGGCTCAATATTTTCAATTCAAGATTGGTTTTGGCCGATCCACAATCGGCAACTGACACCGATTTTGATCGCATTGAATCGGTCGTAGGCCACGAGTATTTTCACAACTGGACCGGTAACCGCGTCACCTGCAGAAACTGGTTTGAATTGTCACTTAAAGAAGGTCTCACCGTTTTCAGAGACCAGGAGTTCTCTTCCGATTTAAATTCTAGGGCGGTTCAGCGCATCAAAGATGTGGATGCTTTGCGCGGAAGTCAGTTTGCCGAAGACTCAGGGCCAAATTCTCACCCGGTCCGACCTGAGAGTTGCCTAGCTGTTGACAATTTTTATACATCGACCATTTACGAAAAAGGTTCAGAAGTTATTCGAATGATGCAGACAATAGTCGGCGCAAAAGGCTTCAGGCGCGGAATGGACGAGTATTTCAAACGCTATGACGGACAGGCCGTAACTATCCTTGATTTTGCAGATGCCATTGCGACTCCGAACAATGCCGACTTCACACAGTTCAAACTCTGGTACAGCCAAGCCGGAACTCCTGAAGTCAGCGTCGTTGAAAGTTTTGATCCTGCAAAAAAGGAATTCAGTTTAACGTTAAAACAATTCTGTAAACCCACTGAAAAGCAACCCATCAAAAAAGCCTTTCACATACCTTTGCTTGTGGGCCTCCTTGATGAGACCGGTAAAAACATCACTCTGCAGTCAAACGACATCACTTACAATTCAGATGAAAAACCGGTTTTGCATTTAAAAGCGCAAGAGCAGACATTCCTTTTTAAAAACATCTTAACTAAGCCCGTTCTCTCGCTGAATCGTGAGTTTTCTGCGCCCATTAAATTAAATTGGAAAGCAAATACTGCCGAACTCCTGCATTTAATAAAGTACGACAGCGACGCCTTTAATCGTCGTGAAGCCTGCTTTAAAATGGTCTTAGAAGAGCTTCAGTCTTTAATTGCTGATTACTCGAAGTCAGCTCCACTCAAGGTAAATTCTGAAATTCTTGATGCCATGGGTTTTATTCTGTCCGATTCTAAAATTGATCCGCAATTTAAAGCTTTGATGCTGCAACTACCAGATAATGATATTTTAGCTCAGGCCGAAGAAGTTCTGGATGCAAAGGCATTTCAATTGGCGCTCGATACATTAACGATAGCCTTTGTCAGTAATCATGAAAAAAACTTACTCGATCTTTATAAAAAACATCACCCCATTGCTACGAAAGGTGATCGTGCGCTTAAAAACCGAATTCTGAGATTTTTAATCGACGCTAAACATCCACTGGCCGTAAGCCTAGCAAATTCTCAGTTTGAACAAGCTGCAAATATGACTGACAAAATCAATGCCTTACTATGCCTTTGCCAAACTGATTCTTCTGAAAAACAAAATGCCTTAAATGCCTTTTTCACACAGTGGAAAGATGACGCTGTGGTTTTCAATAAGTGGTTGCAGGTACAGGCCAGCGCAAAGCTTCCCGGCACTTTTGAAACAGTAAAGAGCATTGCAGGCAGCCCTTTTTTCAGTCTTGATAATCCGAACAATATTTATTCACTGCATTCTG
>JAYVIY010000170.1:0-1598 GCA_043769795.1 Pseudobdellovibrio sp.
CTTGTTTCAACTTTTTGATGTAGCCGATGTAGTCTTCTTCAAAATAAGCTTGAACATCCGCCGATAGATCGCAGTACTTTTGAAAATGCGGGCTGTCTTCCCATTCTTTTTTTGATTTACCTTTGTACTGATGGGCCCAGTTCAGATTTTCGAAATAAGCTTTAGAATCAGCAACCTTTGTGGCGCGACCCACGGCCGCAAGGCCCATAACTTTTCCAGCAGATCTTTTAGAGTTAAAAACAAATTCAGAAGCTTTTTCATAAAAAGTACCTAGACCTTCACTGAAAAAATGTGATGGGTGATTCACGCTTTTATTGAACACCTGCATTTTCTTTTCCGCACAATTAATGACGCCGTTATTAAGAAAATAGAGGCTTCGCTCCTCAGTGGCATCAGGTAAAAATCCTAAGAGATTTTTTTCCGGATGATTCGCGGAAAAAAGATTCGCTCGAGAGCCCGCCCCATCTATCACAAGAATAAGTGCCTTTTCGAATGGCGACATAAATGCAGCTGCACAAGCGTGCGCAGCATGGTGGGTTGCAAAACGGATTTCACTGTTAAAGTGTCGGCTGAATTTTTCTAATTTATTGGCTTTCAAATATTCGAAAAACGGAAATTGAAGATTCATAGCTGTCTCGATCCGCGCCGGATCTTCAACATCGCGATTTTCGAAAATGCTCGCATCTGATAGATCATAGCGGCTTGTCAGATTTTTCAATGCGATCGTTGGCCAAAGACCAGAGCCTTTTTTTCTAGTCAGCCGTTCGGTGAGTAAGATTTCTAGATTTTCATCGTCGCTCAGGTAGCAGACCGACGAGTTAAATAATGTTTTACCTAGTCCGAGGTGAGCCACTTAAATCCTGTCTTTAATCCAAAGCGAAACGATCTTTATAGTTTACGAGTTTTTCTATCGGTTGATTTTCTTTCAGTAAAACGAAATTCTCAAGGATTAAAATGTCGAGATCAGTTCCCATAAAGCAACGATATGCGTCTTGCAGGCTGCAGACAATAGGTTCGCCTCGAATATTGAAACTGGTATTGATCAAAACCGGAGTGCCGGTCCTTCGTTTAAAAGATTTTAGTAACTTATAGAATTTTGGATTTGTCGAAAAACTTACGGTTTGTATACGGGCTGAATTATCGACGTGTGTTATTGCAGGCAAGACAGATCTTTGTTGGTTTAGCCTCTCAATCCCGAATGCTAAAGGCCGTTCGGCTTGGGGTAAAAGTTTGTCGCGATGTACATCTGCAACCATCAACATATACGGGCTTTTTCCGGAGTAAGAAAACCAGTCTGAAATCTCTTCTTCGATCACAGCGGGCGCAAACGGCCTGAAAGATTCTCGAAACTTAATTTTCAGATTAAGTTTTTTTTGCATTTCAGGGCTACGGGGATCTGCAAGTATCGAACGATTTCCAAGTGCACGGGGGCCGAACTCCATTTGGCCCTGGAACCAACCGATAACTTGACCTGCCTCGAGGCTTGCAGCAGCAAATTCCAAAAGTTCAACTTCTTCATATTGCTTATGGGCAATCTGATTTTCCACTAAAAAGGATTTTATCTGCGAAGCGGAGTACTGTGGGCCAAGATAAGAACC
>JAYVIY010000171.1:0-11500 GCA_043769795.1 Pseudobdellovibrio sp.
GACAAAGCGATTGATCTTCTCGATGAAGTCGGCAGCACAGTGAAGCTCCGAGAAGAGTCAAAAGCCGGATCACCTGCTCCGGTTGAAGCTAAAGATGTTATGGAGGTGGTCAGTCGGCTTTCGGGAGTACCAACGGTTGAAATGTCTCATGATGACCTAAAGGGCCTTAAAGATCTCGATAAGAAACTCAAGGCCGTTGTTTTCGGCCAGGATGAGGCTATAGATGTTCTAGTTCGGTCAATAAAATTTGCCCGAAGCGGACTCGATCATAAAGAAAAGCCCTGGGGCTCGTTTTTGTTTGCCGGGCCTACCGGCGTAGGAAAAACAGAAGTCTGCAAACAATTGGCACGAATACTCGGCGTGCATTTTCAGCGTTTTGATATGAGCGAATACATGGAAAAACATTCAATATCGCGCTTAGTCGGAGCCCCTCCGGGATATGTCGGTTATGAACAGGGAGGGCAACTCACGGAGCAGGTTCAGAAAAATCCGTATTCCTTGATTCTTCTAGATGAAATTGAAAAAGCACACCCCGATATATACAATATTTTATTGCAGATCATGGATGGCGGCCGCTTAACAGATGGAAATGGACGCACAGTCGATTTCAAAAACTCGCTAGTTGTTTTAACTACAAATGCCGGCGCGGTTGATGTTGCTAAAGGAACCATAGGTCTTTTTAAAAGTGATCGAAGCGGCATCAGTGCTGACGCAATCAAGAAAACATTTTCGCCCGAGTTCATTAACCGCCTCGACCAAGTGGTCTACTTCAATTCTTTAACCTTGGATTTGATTCTCAAAGTTGTTGAGAAATTTCTTTCTGATCTTCGCCTGACCCTGGCTCACAAAAAAGTTGATCTGAGCTATACCGATGAGGTGGTTAAGTATTTAGCAGACAAAGGTTTTGATCCCGTTTACGGGGCTAGACCAATTGCTCGTAAAATTGATCAATTAATTAAAACTCAATTGGTAGATGAGCTCCTTTTTGGTAAACTTAAAGATGGCGGCAAGGTGAATGTTATTTTTGACTCAACCGGAGATCGACTTAAGTTTGATTTTAAAGCCGCACAGATTAAATCCAAAACAACCGTCAAGGTTTGATGATGAAAGTAGTTTATGAGTAATATCTTTGCTTCAAGATTCAGTTTGATATCAGTGGCATTGCTGATATCAACTTCCTGTCAGTCGCAATCGCTGCTTCCATTCAGCGATATCAACGATATCGAAAAGGATAGCTCTGTTCTATCTTCGTTTACGTGTACCGAGCTGATCGAAAAGGCTAGCGATAAAACTTTTGCCCTAAAGAACCTTGCTGCGCTCAGGGCACTCGGCCGCTGCAAAGACTTTACTTTTGATTTAACTCTCCTCTCAGATTTTGAACGCAAGTTGTACTCTCAGGAAATTTCTAATTTAGACACGCTGAAAACCGAAGGAAAAATCGACCTTTCCTCTGATGTATTAAAATCTAAACTCAAAGTTGAGACAGTGCCGGCAAATAAGTTTCGGCTTTATAAATTACTTCGTGCCAAACAGCGACGTAATGCCAACCGCAATGACTACATGAAAACCTCAATGGCAATGTATAAATGGGCCCTGCAAAACTACAAAAAAAATGCCGGTAAAGAAACTAAAAAGGATAGCTCCGCATCCACCATTCTTGCTGAGGCTGCGCACATAGCAGCAAAAACTCAATGGACAGAAGACAGCGGTAAAAGCGCTATTAAAATAATCAACGAAGCCAAATCGAAGCTCAAAGATAAATCGGTTTCAGAACTTCTGTTTATGAAGGGCCGCATACTCGAAGAGTCTAAAAACATGGTTGATGCTGTTGAGCAATATGAATTAGTCATCGAAGACATGAAAAAATTTAACCCCAAGAACCTGTCTTTTTCCATGGACCGAATTCTCTGGGTGAAAGCCTGGATTTTATATAAAGAAAAAAATTATAAAGAGGCCGAGAAGGCTTTTGCAAATCTTGCAACTGTAACGAGCGATTTATCCGAGAAATCGAAAGCGCAATTCTATCAGGCCCGCAGCCTTAAGTATCTTGAGCAAAATGCAGAAGCCGGATTGCTTTTTGAATCCATCACGCAAAATGATTTTTTCGGATACTATGGATTGGTATCATACCGCGAATTAGGTAAAAAATTTCCGGCAATTAAAGACATCAAACGTACTAATGTCTTCAAATACGATATTGATCTGAAGTTATTCACAGAGACCGAACGTGATATTTTTACGAATTTAGTTAAGTTTCGCGAATACAATCTGTCAGAAAAATCTATTGGTCTCATTGCCAAAACCAAAGAAGACGAAGTGAATCTGAGTCTTAATTTAGCTAAAAACAATAGAATCTACATGTCTTTATTCCGCGTGTTCGCAAAACTCGACAACAGTGAAAAAATCGATGTTTTTCTTACCTACCCAGAACTTGTTTTTCCTCAGCCCTACCAGGATCAAGTTAACGAAATGGCCTCGAAAACGAAACTACCGAGCTCCTTGATCTACTCGATAATGAAACAAGAATCCGCATTCAATGAAAAGGCCCGAAGTTCGGCCGACGCAATGGGCTTGATGCAGGTCGTTCCAAGGCTCGCGAAACAACTTTCGAAAAAATTTGAAGTTCCCTACCGGACAACGCATGATCTCTACGACCCGTTAATTAACATTCAATTAGGAAGCTTTGAATTGATGGAACAAGTCCGGAAGCAAAACGGACAACTGACCTACGTGGCTGCCGCTTATAACGCCGGCCCCGGCGCCCTTTCCGGATGGTTAAAAAATAGAAACCGTACCGATATTCTCGAATTCATCGAAGAAATTCCATACGATGAAACCAGAACCTATGTTAAACTCATCGCCCGCAATAAGCTTTTTTATGAGCGAATCTCAAATCGAGACACTGAACACGATTTTCCTTTAAATTTTCTGAACTAAAAGAGACTTTAACCCCGCTTTTCTTTAAGACGCCAAGGTGTTTAACCGAAAAGCTGAGCATGAAGAAAATTACTCCTCTTTTGGTTATCAATCTTTCATTTATAATTCTTTGCGCTTGCGCCTTCGTCTATTCAAATTATTTTTCTGACTTGAATCCGCTTCGCGAGACTCAATCCACCAAGAAACGAACTAATTTGGTGGATAAACGAGAACTCGAATTAGGATTGGTCAAAGATCAAACCAACACTGTCGTTGACGAGCCTTCTGCCTTATTTAATGACCCGGCCATCAAACAGGCCTGGGGTCTGAAAAAGTCAGATGCCGCCCGTGCCTGGTCGGTTTCACAGGGCAACAAAAACACAATTATTGCCGTCATCGATACGGGCATCGATGAAAAACACGAAGATCTTAAAAATAATCTCTGGACTAACCCGGGTGAGACCGGACTTGATGCCAACGGCAAAGACAAAGCCACAAACGGAATCGATGATGACCAAAACGGTTTCGTTGACGATGTGCACGGCTGGAATTTTGTTTCCGGAAATAACAAACTGAACGACAACCACGGACATGGCACTCACATTGCCGGAATCATCGGCGCAGAAGCAGGCAATAATAAAGGGATCATTGGAATTTCGCCCAATGTCAGCTTGATGGTTCTGAAATACTTTGATCCGAAGGTTCCGAATACCGACAATCTGAAAAATACGATAGCTTCAATTCGTTACGCCGTAAAAATGGGCGCTCATATAATTAATTACTCCGGAGGCGGCACCGACTATTCACAAGATGAATTCGACGCCGTGGAATTAGCCGAGAAAAAAGGCGTCCTCTTTGTTGCCGCAGCGGGAAACGAGCGCTCTAATTCAGATCAACATCACTACTACCCGGCTGATTACAGCCTTAAGAATATAATTTCAGTTACGGCCATTGATCCCACCACAGAAGTCCTCTCATCGTCAAACTATGGCATTCTCACCGTGGATATCGCGGCTCCCGGACAAAATATTCTTTCCTGTCTTCCACAAAACTCTTACGGGCTGATGACAGGAACCTCACAGGCTACCGCTTTTGTTACTGGCGCTGCCTCCTTGGTGATGTCACACAAGAATCAGTATTTCAATGCAGTTGAAGTTAAGAAGTACATCTTAGCAACCGGAGACACGTCCACTTCACTGATTGCAAAAACAAAAACTTCTCGGCAGTTGAATCTATTCAAAGCCCTGACAATTCTTGGCTCAGAAACCGGTTTTTCGGGTTCTGCAAAATCCAACGTTCAGGATAGCTTTCCGTCTGATTCAAAGTTTCGTGATCCGAATTCCAAAGGTGTCGACCCTAATCTGAAAAATATGGGTGACGTTGCGCAGTTCGGGCGGCAGTTTAAACAATTCATAAATAAACGGCCTGAAAAGAAAAACAATACTAAATTAGGCGACGATCAAAAATCTGAAGTAAAAGAAATTGAGAACTAGAATTTCAGATCGGATTTACCGTTAAAAAAAAGACCGATTCCGAAAGCCAATATGGTTATCATAAAGACGAGCCCGTTAAAATTCGGAAAAGACGGAATAAATTTATTAAAAATCAGCAGCAGAGCGCCAATTATGCCAAGACTGATAAAAAGGTATTGAGTCAGAGATAAGCTTGCGACCTCAACAATTTCACCCTTCGCAGTTTTTTTAGGTGCCTTGAATTGCTGCTCTAACCTCAATTCAATTTGGCGAATATACTTCTCGCATAAAGAGTCAAAACCCATGGTTTTTTCTAACTCAGAATATTTTTGGAATGCAAAATTCAGGGCCAGTTTCAAATGACACTTGTTGATGAAATCTTGGTGCAACTGATCATTTTCAAAATTAGATAAAACTTTCTGCCACTGCTGATTCAGCTCAAAAAGTACCGGGCTTTCCGCCCTCTGTAATTCAATATACTTGGTTGCAAAAACACCGCAAGTTGGGCATTCATCGGCATTTTGAGGCTTTAAAGCCGAACATTTAGGGCAGGAACTGAATGATTTTTTCCCGAGGTCCGTAGCTAAAAAGAGACCGAAAGAATCTTGCTCATCGGTCAACAAAAATGTTTTTGTGCAAGTCGAGCAATCGAATTCAGGGTCACTGCCCTCAAAAACATCAGAGCTGGTTTTGTAAAGTTTCTGACAATGCGGGCATCTGAAACAAACCTGCTGTTCCGGCTTCTTCGGATTTACAGTTTCGTTTTCAGAATTCTGAGTCCAATTATTGTCGACTTTATTCACCTGCGTCTTCCCCCGAATAACAGATTATGATACTGATAATAGCATGACCAGATTTTTGTTTCTTTTCAAGAGTATTCCTAAATATTTTTCATTGTCATTATTGAGCGGCATTCTGGTCGGTACTTCTTACATTCCGTTCAAAGGCTGGGCCCTGTTGTTCTGTTATATTCCTCTATGGATTGGCACTCTCGGGCTTTTGGCTGACCCGAAGGCCTTGAAAAAAGTTTTTTTAGCAGGTTGGATCACCCAATTTGTCCTTACTCTTATCGGTTTCAATTGGATCTATTACGTCGCGTCTGAATTCGGCCACATCCACTGGAGTCTTTCACTGGGGGCGCAGCTCCTTTTTGCTGCTTTGATGCACCTTTACATCCCTATTGCACTGTTGGCCGGTTTCGCAACTGTCAGATATTTCAAAATTTCTAAACCCGCCATTCAGTATCTTATTCTTGCGCTGTTCTTAGCCCTGCTTGAACGTGTCTGGCCCTCTATCTTTGAATGGAATCTGGCTTATGCTCTTTTATGGATTAAATTTCCGCTTTATCAATGGGCCGACAGCGTCGGTTTCTGGGGACTTTCCACATGGCTCCTGGTTTTTCAGGCCGGCTTCGCTTCTGCATTTTCTGAATATAAAAATTCCAATAAAACAAATGCGCTACTGATTGTGCTATCGGTTCTGATTGTCATTGCGATTCTCAGCGTCTCGGGCACCTACAAGGCTAAACAGTGGTCGGTTAATGATGAAAGCATAAAAATAGGAGTAGCACAGGGTAACATAGGAAACGCTGAAAAAATTCAGTCTGAAAAGAAAAACCAGTATCACTCATTCATCAGGGGTAAATACACAGAAATTACCAGTCAGCACCTGGCGACGAACCCGACGGATATAATGATTTGGCCTGAGACGGCCATGCCATTCGGCCTTGACGAATATTTTCACGGACGTCCCGAGCAAAAAGCTCTTTTAAATTCGATTCAGAAATGGGGCATACCGGTAATTACCGGTGGCTACTCGGTTGATCCTATAAAACGCGATCACGTGGGCTTTTCGATGATCAGAAATGCCATTTTTTATTTTTCACCGGATCTCAGGTTTTCAGACAAACCTTATTTCAAAACCAATTTGCTGGCATTCGGTGAGTACATGCCTTTTGGAGAACAGTTTCCGGTCCTCTATAAATTTTTACCCTTTGTTGGTGTGTTTGAGCAAGGCTCTGGCCCGGTTGTAGCCCGGGTTGAAGTAAAAAACAAAAGCGTCAAACTGGGCCCTCAGGTCTGCTATGATTCGCTGTCTCCCGGATTTACCAGAGGATTGGCCAAAAATGGCGCCCAGATCATTTTTAATGTAACGAATGACTCATGGTACGGCTGGTGGTCAGAACCCTATCAGCACCAGATAATGACGTTAGCACGCGGCATCGAGGTCCGGCGCCCATTGGTGCGTTCAACAAATACCGGCATTTCCTCTGCCATTCTGGCTGATGGAACTTTGCTTGAAAACTCCCCGATTGATAAGACTTGGTCGCATACTTATAATATCCCGTATAAACAAAGCCCGGAACTTTCATTTTATTGCAGGTTCGGTTACCTCGATTGGGTGATCTGGATATTGATACTTTTCGGAATTATTTATTTCAACAGAAACAAGGATGAACATGTTCGAAGTTAAAAACCTGGATTGGCTTGAAATTCTTGAAAAAATAAAATCATTTACAACCAGTGAAACGGCTAAAAACAGAGTGAGCGAAACCAATCCCTATAATTCGGCCGCCGAAGCTGAAAAAAGTTTCTATGAAATAGAATCAGCAGCGGCCGTGATCCTCTCGGGTATCAGACCGCATATGCAAAGTTTAGATCTTTTTGAACTCTGGATTACTCGCATCAGAAAAAAAGCAGTGCTGAAAACTCTTGAATTAAAAGATCTGCGCCACTTTTGTTTGGAAACAATTGCACTTTACGAAACACTGAAAACCCAGGAAACCTCATGGGCGCAAGACCAACTCGAACTTCTAATGAAAGCCGAAGAGCCACTTTCAGCCATTGATAACCTCATGACTCCATCTGGAGACATCCGCATGGATGCTTCCGAAAAACTCTACCGACTTTCAAAAGAAAAAGAAACCCTCGCCCGCCAGATCCAGTCGCACATGGATAAACTGGTTCACGATAATAAAATCGAACATATGTTGCAAGAACGTTACGTCACGACACGCGAAGGCCGCTGGGTTATTCCGGTAAAAGGTGGAATGCAACATTTTGTACCCGGAATTATTCACGGTAGCTCGCAAACAAAACAAACTGTTTATATGGAACCCGAAACCGTTATTCCGATGAACAACAGACTCCGCCAAATTGAAGTGGAAATTGATGATGAAGTTGAAAGATTGCTTTATGAAATATCTGAATATCTCGCCACACTGAGCGGGTCTTTCGAAAAAACAAAAGTTGTTCTTGAAAATTGCGATGTTCTTTTTTCTAAAGCCCAGATCAGTACGTTGCTCGAAGCTCACGGCTGCCAATTCGACGACACGAAAATAGAACTAAAAGAGCTTTCTCATCCTTTGCTGAAAATTTCAGGAAAGAAAAGTGTCAGCAACAGCATCTCCATGAACGCAGAAAAATTTGTATTAATTCTGTCAGGCCCGAATGCCGGCGGTAAAACCGTTTTACTTAAATCGATAGGGTTGGCTTCACAAATGGCCCGATGCGGTTTGCCGATCTGCGCCGCCGCAGGATCTGTTATTCCCTTTTTTAAGGAAATCGTCACCGGCATAGGTGACTCACAAAGTGTCGACGAAGATTTAAGTACGTTTGCCGCCCATTTAAAGATTCTAGATAAAGCTTCACAGCTTCGCGGCTTTCACAACCTAATTCTGATCGATGAAATTTGCGGCTCAACCGATCCGGAAGAGGGCTCTGCCCTAGCTCGTGCTTTCATCGAAAAATATGCCGCTAATCAAGTGTTCGCTGTCATCACGTCGCACTTAAGCCCCTTGAAAATGGGATGGACTGATACAGATCCAATTCTCAACGGAAGTTTACAATACGATACGGTGCTCGGTCGCCCGACTTATCATTTTCTTTCAGGCGTGCCCGGGGAATCACTGGCGCTTCAAACGGCGCGTCGAGTGGGCGTTTCTCCCGATATTATAAATGCGGCCGTTGAAAAATTAACTCCCGAGGCCCGCGCCCGGCAAAATAAAATGCACGAACTGGAGTCACTTAAAAAAGACATAGGTATCTTGCAGGAAAATTTGAAGCGCCAGACAAAAAAAGCTGTCCAACTCCAAGAGGAGTTTGAAGGAAAACTTCAGGCCTTTGAAAAGGAAAAAGAAAATAAACTTTCGCAGGCTCTCAAAAAAGCAACACACAACGTTGAAGAAGCCATTGCAACTGCAAAAGCCGCCTCAACACTTGATAAGCACCGTCAACTTCAGGAAATAAAGTACAACTTGCCGGAAATAGTAAAAGCGAAGCCTATCCAAAACAACAACTCAGCTCAGGTTCAAAATGCCGAGGACTTTGCAAAAAAATTTCCGCCCGGTAGCAAAATATTCGTTCCTTCACTAAATCAGGATGGAGTTATTCAGTCGGCTCCGAATGCACGCGGCGAAGTCTTGGTATTATCCCAGTCTATTCGACTGCAAATGCCCTGGACTGAGTTAAAGCCCGCCATTAAGTCTGCCAACCCAACATCTCAGCTCATGCGCCGAAGTGGCCATTCGCAAGTCAGTTTTGCAGATATAGACCGAACCCTCGATCTGCGCGGCAAAACCGTAGAGGCCGCTATTTCTGAACTTGAAACGGTACTAGATCGGGCCACAGAACAAAATGAGGACAGGTTAAAAATTATTCACGGACACGGTACTGAAACCCTGAAAAAATCCATTCGCACTTATCTATCGCGTTCTGTTTACGTAAAAAAATGGAAAGCCGGAAATTCTGAAACCGGCGGTGATGGCGTGACTTGGGTTGAACTGGGACAACTCTAAAACCGAAGTGAAAAAAAATTCAACACCTGTAACAATATACATTTCAATTGTCTCATACTGATAAAATAAAAAAACCAGCGTCTCAGATCAAATCCTTTTAAGCTAACCTGAGATGGATGACCTATTTTCTCATTTTGATCTATGGCAAGCCCATTGCACTATCTACTTATATAACGGGAGACCAAAATGAACACGAAACATTTTCTGAGATTAGCCCTATCGATACTGGCAGTCAGCTTACTGACATCATGTGGTGCTAAAAAATCAGCCGATGCAATAGACAGTTCAAGCCAAGTGCTGACGGCGTCTCCGCAGAAACTCGCGTCTTGTAACAAGTCTGTTTCAACAAATCTTGGGTTCAATTTAGCTAATGTCCTTGAAGCCTCTACCGGTCAGGTGAACCCGGATTGGATTAAAATTAAGTTCAGTTTTTTATCAACAGATGTGACCGCAACCGGAAACAATATTAAATTTTTCAAATGGAGAGTGATCGGCAGCACTGCACAACTGGATGCAAACCCTCTTGAATTCAGCGCTTATAAACTTTCAAATGGTCAAACTGCATCTGAAACAATGACTGGCATTATGGCCACTCAAGTCAGTCAACAGTACGGTTTTTACATCCGCCTAAATGATGATGCCCAATATCCCTATCAGGTATTAAAAGTAGTTGTTTATAAAAGTGATGGCTCAATACTGACTCAGTCGGATGTGCTTATTCCACAATTTCTAACGAGCCCGATCGAATACAAGCTGAATGCTGACGGTACGCCACGGGCTGATAATTTACAGAAATTACATCCTCTTTACACCACTGATGTAGCAAACTGGTCAGCGGCGCAACTCAAGCAGAATTTTGACCAATACTGCTTCTAATGGCTCGATTCAGTAGCCACTTCTTCGGCTTCAAGATTTTCTCCTTGCCGGTAACGGTCAACCAAAGTGGTGTCACTGGTCGGAAATGAAAAAAGAAGTGAATTAACCTGAGCTTCGGTATCTTCCTCTGTAACTACAATATAATGTAAATCTTCCGTTCCCATATCATTAAATTCTTTTATAAATGTGACGAGAATATGGCCGGTCGAATCGACTTTTCGCCAGATTTCATCCGGTGAATCAATTGTCGATTCACGACATTCGTTGAAATCTTTGAATTTATCAGTCGGTATATCTTTTTCACCACGGACCTTGAGCATTGATTCAAGTAACCCGATCGCCAGGTAGTCTCCCTCTAAGAGTGAATCTCCTTCAATGGCAGCAAATTGTATGGCCTCGAGTTTTTTATGAAACACGATTTCATTCTGCCGGAAGGCTTCAAGCATATTCGAATCGCGCGTTGGAAAATGAATAAATACAAACGTCGGATAGTTATCTTCAGTATTAATATAAACCACTGCAATGTATTCAAAAACCTGTTGCTTGGTTTCAAATCTTTTTATTAAGGTATGCACAATCAAGTCTTCAAACGTCGAATCATCGAGCCAGATTTCATCCGGATCGTCGAGAGTTTCCTCTAAAAGTGATTCATGCTCTTTGTGTTCGATGATTGAAAAATCGTTTCGCGTGTCGTAGCTTTCCTGAAAACGGGTTTCGTATTCTTTTATCGGCACAGAAAAATATCCGAAAAGTGTTTTATCATTTTCAAAAATCAAACCTTGCTGCTCATCGATTATAATTAACTCTTTTTCCTGAATTTTTTTAGCGGCTTTGTGGGTTTTTGCCTTTCGTTTTGCAGAAACGCCAGTCGTTTTTTTCAATTTAATTTTTATACTTTTGCTCTTTTTTGAATTGATATTTTTGTTCAATTTTCTGGCAATTTTACTCATGCACGCTCCATTGCTTAAATACTAGCTGAAAATGAAGTTCAAATCATCCTCCAAGCTAATGACTAATTAAGTCATTATTCTAGCATGATTGCAATATCGATATTCATCGCCCAGTCTAATTTCATCAGAGGATCACAGTGTCTAAAGTAGAAGTTTATCTTGATGAACAACAGGTTAATAATCTTCAGTCGATATTAACTCAATCCGAATTCGGAATTCATATTTTATTTGATAATGCACTGATTACCGAAGTTTTCAAACAGCCTTATTCCGAAGAAATTTTTTTTGAAATCGAAAATATTAAAAGAGTACAGGACGACATTCTGAAACTCCTGCAGTTCAAAACCTTATCTGAAAAATGTAATTTTATAGAATCACTTTCAGATAAAGACAAACATCGGATTGTCAGAGCTTACTTTTACATCATAGAAAATAATCTCCGAACCAGTCAAAAATTGCCCCACTAAAGGTCGACCTGCAAAAAGCCGATA
>JAYVIY010000172.1:0-1589 GCA_043769795.1 Pseudobdellovibrio sp.
AGCGCCTCGGGGCTAAAGTAATCATATCTAAAATCGAGACCGGTAAAGTTGCACATCGCAGCAGGCCCCGGATTATGGCAATGTGAGCAGTTCACATCAAGATAAGTGCGCACTCGGGTTTCTTGAGCAATGCTTTCATCCGTAATTGCAGCAAACTTTTCGTAATGCGCCGAAGGCTCAAGCTGTTGGTTAAAAATATTTTTTTGATTTAACTCATCGAGCTGCTCTTCGCGGTTGAGCTGACGCGTATTAAAGCTGCGCACATAGCCCACACTTTCATTATGGCACTGCAAGCACTGCCGCCTACTCGGCACCTTAAACTTCTGAGCACGGGCGCCACCAGGCGCACTATTGTCGATTTCCAGCAATACTTCGGGATTACTTCGCCCATCAACAAGTTTTGCGTCATTACCGTTCCACAGGTACGTATAGCCCACCCACTTTTCAGGTTCCCCGTTTTTGCGTACCAAAACCCGGGTTTCTACATTACGAAAAATACCCTTAGAAATTTCCATTTCAAAGTGCTTAACAAAAACGGTACCCACCGGAAATTGGTAGCTGTTTGTCGGTGAAAATTGAATCTGGGTGCCTTCAGGCAAGAAAAGCCTTCTTTTCTTTGCCGCGAAATCAACCCAGAGGGCTTGGTTAATACGGTAATCGACTAGATTTTCGGCGAGGACGCCAGTTTCAGAGAGTATTTCCGGTGGATCTATTTCGGGTTCAAGCGGAATATGAATAGCGGCAAAACACGTTGCAAAACCTAAAACCACAGTGACAAAACTTAACAGTGACGCCGTTCCCATCTAAACCTCTTAAGCTTTTTTAGAACTTTTAAACACGAAAGGATAATTAATAAAGCAAATGATTGTGATAAGTCAAATTTTGGCGGTGTCAGCTTATTATACACCCATTCAATGCTTTAATTCGATTTCGAACTGGCTCGGACCATGCACGCAAGTCAACGGAGTCTACTCCTGATGCACGTAAAAGGAAAAAACATGAAAAAAGCACTCTTTGCCTTCGCTAGCGTTTTGTTATCAATTTCGAGCTCGGTTCACGCCTTTGAATCGGCGCCTTCACTTATTTTTGTGGGTAGCACCTATAGCGGCCATGAAGAGATCACCCGACAGGCGCTGAAAAATATTTCGAAGAAAATAAAGGAAATTGACAGCGGCAGTACGCTTTTTGAACTGGATGATCTCAAATTTGACTTGGCGCCTGAAGCCAAGGGTCTGTTTGGCTACAAATCTAAAAATATGGTCATTCACGGAAATTTTTCCAGCGATTTTCCGAAACAAACAAGCGTGATGTCGCTCGGTGACTTTTGGAATATAAAAAACTTCTCCGAATTCGAAAACCCCGATACCCAGATGCTGCACTTTCTGAAAAACTACACCAATTCAATCACACTGGCTTCGGCGCGCAGCACGTGCGAACAGGCTCGCGCAGCCATAAAAAAAGTTACAACCGAAGCTTTAAAATCCTGGAACAGCAACAATAAAACCCGCGCTCTGTTTTTACTCGGTCATGCCACCCATACAATTCAAGATTCATTTTCTCGGGCGCACACTCAGCGCGCCGGCGATGAA
>JAYVIY010000173.1:0-1587 GCA_043769795.1 Pseudobdellovibrio sp.
AGGTAGTTTTTGACAAGATAACTCGAGCTGGACCTTTAAATGGAAAGTTTTTAAGAAATCGAAATTTCGACTAAAAATAGATTATTCTTATTATATGAAAAAGATTATTCTATTAACAGCAGTTTCTGTTATAGCAACCTCCTGCCAAACTTTGCAAAAATCAGAGCGTGATCCTGCAAGTGAAGAAAATTCTAAAATTTATAGTTATCAAAATTTAGCTTCTTGTGAACCAGAGCCTAACGCTGATGCGGCCCAGGCTCCGAAATTCAGTGCGTTGACAGGCTTATTAGTGGGGCCGGGAGCAATACAAGAAATGCGCGCAGAAGCGATTTTGCGACCGTTCACCTCTGATGGCTGTTCGAGTTCTCCTGATGGTCTGCCACTATCTATTGCGAATAGCCGGGTGTGGGTACATTGCTGCGTTAAGCATGATACAAAATACTGGCTGGGCGGTACCGAAGAGCAAAAAGAGGAAGCTGACAAAGATCTTGAGCAGTGTATTGCAAAAACCGGGCACCCGGACATAGCAAAGCTTTATCGCCTCTTTGTTAAACGCTTTGGAGGACCAAACTCTCATAGTTCTTATCGCTGGGGCTACGGATGGAGTGGTCAACGTGCATATGCTCCATTGACTCAGGTGGAAATGAACCAAGCACAAAGCATGTACAGCATGGAGGGAACACAGATTTATCAAGTGCTGGCCGTAAGCACTCGCGTCCTACAAAGTGCCTGTAGCACGAATGATCCGATTTTTAACGGGCTTTCGAAAGAAGAAGAATTAATTTACCAATCGCTGAATTCGAAATTAAAGAAAAATGATATTATTGAATGGGCAAAGCCAGGCTATTTTAATCTTGATCGTAAAGAATTCGATATGAAATTAAAAAGTTGCGATCAGCCGGTGAAATTTATTTTTTCCAAAAAAACTTCAGAAATTTCGGTTGAAACCGACTGTCAATTTTAAGAGCCACTGCTTTAGCCAGACTAATCTAGCTAGCGAGTTATTGGATTATTCGACGGCTTCCATTCATTGACGCCTTTAGGAAGTAGCTCAAGCAAATGCCAAACACTCGAAAAAAGATCGCCTGGGCCAAAGCCTGCGCGGGTGGTGCGCTCAATAGTGCCTTCTTTGGATTTTCTGAAAAATACTTAAGCCCGGCCAGTCACGTGAGTCAGAAAAAGTCTTTTGCGCAGATCTTCGTGGGTTTTAAATGGGCTCATTTGTTCTCCTTACAGATGCGGAAATCCTACTTTCTTTTTTCAAACTCTGTTTTTAGGGCTTTAAAAATCAGGCGACATTCACGAAAAATTAATTTACAGTTTGTGTTATGAAAAATCCGGCGGCATTTAAATTGTTACTCCTGTTGCTTTCATTTGGAGCGGTTGTCGGCATTCTTGAAGGTGGAAGTTTTTTTGTTCTGAGATTTAGAAATTTGTCAGTTACAGAAGATTTTGAGCGGGTCTACAATCAGGCGGCCGAAGGAAATACCAGTTGGCTAAAGGAGGACAAGCCTCATAGCTTTGCCGACGGTTATAAACCACACCCTTATTTTGGTCACACGCTGAGAACGCGCGGAAATAACTATC
>JAYVIY010000174.1:0-1585 GCA_043769795.1 Pseudobdellovibrio sp.
CATGGCCTCGAGAGTAATTCGATTGCGGGTAAGCATATTGAAAACGTACTGTGACTGCGAAATCTGATTATTCTGCCCGGGATTGGCCCCGACCTTTGAAACGAAATTAGCGAAACCGTCCGACACTGCCTGTTGTTTAGCTTCTTTTATTTTTTCACTCATTGTGCCAGCTTCTCCCATTTCTTAATACTATTTCCGAGGGTCGATAACATATCTTTAACCGCATCACACGTGGGGTCAACCTGATCGTCGAAGGCGTGGGTGTCGTCCGCCGTGAAAGCCTCAAACTCCGCGATGTAATCGTTTGTGAATTCAGCGGTCTCGGGAATGCAAACGAATCCGTCATGAATATAAGGCTCCGCGTCCAGCAGCCGAGTAAGTTTGTCGATGTGGCGCTCGATCGGCTTTATCGGAAACCCGTCCTCGTCGGCCTTAATATCCTGAATCAAACCGATGCCGCTGGATTTATCCTCTACCTTAACGACCCGAAGCGCTCCCCATTTATCGTCGTCGTCCAGGGCCTTGTGCTTGGCCCAGAATGCTTTCGCCCGCTTCCGCAGTTCGTGCATTTCCCATTTCCCGCGTATCTGATCAATTAAATAAATCTTGTTATCGTAGCCCATGCCCCAGCATTGAAAGACGCTGTAATCGTTCGCCTCTTTGGTCTTGGAGGCCGTGTCGGCATAGATTATGCGGTATTTTATGCGCGGGAGTATTTTGTATTTAATAAACCAGTGCCCTTGGATTAGGTTACCACCCAAAGCGACCGGGTTCTGCTGGTACTGCCCCGAAAATACGTGCCGGCTCATGCGCGAACCGTCCTTGTCAGGCCCACCCTTTGACATGGCGATCAGTTCATTGATTGGCTCCTTGTATGGCCAGTATGAAAAGAATTCCTTTTTATCGCCTGTGTTTTCATCAACCACCACGGACTGGCGGGTTGAGCTGTCCACGAGCTTTTGCAATTTTTCAGGCAGGGTTTTCACATAGGCGTCGTCGATCATGGCTGGGATCTTGATATACTTCCATTCGTCGCCAAGGTTGCCCTTTTCGATAAACCCGGTGCAGTCGTTTTCGGCCAGCCTTTGCATAATAATAATAATCGGGGTGTTTGGGTTCGCCCGCCTGGACTTGACCGTGGAGAGCAGCTTACGGTTCGCCGCGTCTCGTTTGGTTTTCGAGAAAGCGTCCTCGGGTTTCAATGGATCATCGATAAGGATCGCGCCGCAGAATTCAGGAACCATCCGCCCGGCTCTAAAACCTGTAATCTGGCCGCCCAGAGAAACAGCATAAACCCCGCCGGCAATCTTAGAGCCCTGCATTACGTTCCAGCGTTTTTTTGCTTTGGCATCGGAAGCTATCTGCATCGGCCATAGTTCTTGGAATTCATCGGACTCGACTAAATCTTTAGCCTTGTGGGAATTCGTAAGGGCCAGATCATCGGAATACGAAACGTGCAGGAAGCGGCACCAGCGGTTCTTTATCAGCGACCATGCCATGAAATTGATCACGGCCATTTCGGTCTTCGAGGACCCCGGGGCCACGTTGATAATAATATTCTTAACCTTTCCCTCTACAACGGAAG
>JAYVIY010000175.1:0-1580 GCA_043769795.1 Pseudobdellovibrio sp.
AAAGACTCGTCCCGCAGTCGATAAACATATTGATTTGAGACAGCTGTAGAGTGATTATCTAAGTAAGACTTTTTGACAAAGGCAAAGTTTGCGGATAAATCCTGTGCGTCTGCAGCACCCGTAGCCGAACACTTTAATTTTTTAAATTCAATGAGCCCAACCGCGCCGTTTCTCGCGGTACCGATAAACTCAAATCTTTCCATACCTTTTGACGAGCCCGAGTCGTTGGTTTTCACCATGTAGTCAACTTGGGTCAATTGGGTAATAATCTTAAGCCGTGCCAGTTCCTGAACTTTTGCATTCTGTTCGGCATTCATTTTTGACTTATCAAATTTTACGAATTCTTCACGGTGGTTATTGAGGTAGTTTTGCGAATCTTTATTGAATTTTAACTGTGATTCATTCAGGTCAACCGGAAAGCTAATTTCACTCGTGTCGAGTAAACCTGCTCTATAGCTGTGAATGAGTTCATTTTTTTCAATCAACTTATCGAGCTTTTGCACATAAGTAAGATATTTCATCAAATCAACAAGCAAAAAATTATTTCCGGCATCGTCAAAATCATTTAGCACCAGTTCAGGCTTGCCTTTTTGGTAGTCGTAATAAAGGCCGACATTATTAAAATGAAAGTCGCCGACGACGAACCCGGTTTTTTGCAGCGCTATCGGAATTTTAGAGATTTCTACTTTTGCGACTTTCCAGTAATCAGCAGTAAATGTTTTCAGTAGCGATGTTTTATCGGTGATGCCGGTATCATTTTCGGAAAATACGCATTTGGTCATATCTGAATGCGCCAGCAGCGAGGAGGTTAAAATAAGCAAGACACTCAGCGTTTTCATTACTTCATATCCTCTGAGCTGACCGGAATAAATTGACCGATGGATTTAATATAGGCGATCAGCTGCTTATATTTTTCAGGGTCAACCTTCATGGCCACGTAAGAAATCTGACCTTGTTTGTTATCACGGCTAATGAAAATGAGAGAGGTTGTTAGGCCCGTGTTCGGATCTGTAACGTTAGTCGTCCAGAGGTACTGCTCTTTTGTTACTTGAAGTTTAGGTGCGTTTTGATCAGGCGGGTTGTTTTTACTCTGAGAAATCGTTGAAGGATCATTGGCCAGATCGGCTTGCAGTGATTTCAGTTGCGATTTCACCGATGTTGGAAGCGCTTCGGCGTTAATGCTGTCATTGAGACTTTTTGAAACCCACTCGGTTTGACGGGCCGGAAACAAAAATTCAGTTATGTTGCCCGGGTGATTAATAGCTCCGGAAGAATTAACAGCAAAGTAAACCACGCCCACTGTAAAAAGCATTTTAATAGGTTCATAAACAACCATCTTGAAAAGCGTTTTAAACACGCCGCGAATACTGTAGCGTTTTATGAAGTATTTCATGTGGGCGCGATTGGCTTTTGATTTCAGTTCTTTAAGGTTAGATTCTCGTGCAAGATCGCGAAGTACATCTTTTGGAAGAAGTTCGAGTTTAGGAGCCAATTGCTGAATTTCTTTTAATACGTCGCCTTTAATTAAAGTGGGAATGGCCGCATTGATATTAAAACCATCTGGATAAGTGCCAATTTCA
>JAYVIY010000176.1:0-4366 GCA_043769795.1 Pseudobdellovibrio sp.
TTTTCTCCTGAAAGTTTAAATATTATCAAAGAAAGTTCAGATGGACGCAGGCAACTAGTTGATCAATTGATTGAGCAGGTTGTTCCAAATGGAATTGACATCATTTATGAATACAAAAAAGTACTGAAAACCCGCAACAGGCTTTTAAAAGACATCGCAGAAGAAAAGATAAAATACAGTATTGGAATTGATACCTTAGAAGGCCTCAACACAATTTTTTTAAAAAGAGCAACTGAGGTCACGTGCCTAAGACTGAAAGTTTTAAATGAAATTAAACCTGAAGTTGAGAATACGCTTAGTCGCATCAATTCAGGTGTCAGGGTTAAATTCGATTTTGACTACGTTATTTCCGATATTAATCACAAAAATTCCGATCCGAATTTAGTGTCTGAAATGATGCACAAAAGAATGGCAGAACTACAAGCTGCAGAGTTGAAAACCGGTGTCTCTTTAGTAGGCCCTCAGAAGCATGACGTCATATTGTTATATAACGGGAATGATTCAAGATTTTATTGTTCTCAAGGACAACAAAGATCGATCATATTAGCTTACAAAATGGCTCAAATTGTGTATCATCAAAAGGTTCATGGTTTTTTTCCATTACTGCTACTTGACGATGTTCTTTCTGAGTTGGATTTATTGAAGCAAGAATCTTTGATTTCGACTTTAAATCAGACAGAAACACAAACTTTTGTGACCACCACAGATGTTTTATTATTGTCAAAATTAAGTATGAATAGAGCCAGCGTTTTTAAAATAAAAAACGGACAAGTAATTGTTTGAGCTATAGCGAAAAGCTAATAAAAAGATTTTAAATGTGGATAAACCTGTGAACTTTGTTGAAGGAGATACGATGTCTGGAATGAATACTAATGTAGACCAGAGTAAAAACTATGGTGCAGATGATATTCAAGTCTTAGAGGGACTCGAAGCAGTAAGAAAACGTCCCGGCATGTATATCGGTGATACAACAATCAGAGGTTATCACCATCTTGTTTATGAAATTGTTGATAATGCTGTAGATGAATCTCTAGCGGGATATTGTAAAAGAATTTTAGTTGTCATTCATTCAGACGGTTCACTTTCAGTTGATGATGATGGGCGCGGTGTTCCGGTCGGTCCGCACAGATCTGGTAAAGATGCTTTAGAAGTGGTTTATACCGTATTGCACGCAGGTGGTAAGTTCGAAGGTGGCGCATATAAAGTCTCAGGCGGACTACATGGTGTTGGTGCTTCTGTAGTTAATGCGTTATCTATACGATGTCAGGTTGAATCTCATAAAAATGGAATGCTTTTCCGCCAGGTTTACGAAAAAGGGATTCCTCAGGCACCAGTTGAAAAAATCGGTCCAACGACTCGCACGGGAACGGTAGTTACCTTTAAACCCGATACTGAAATTTTTAAAGAACCCGGAATGGCTTTTGATTTTAATACTTTAGTTAATCGATTCAGGGAAATGGCTTTCTTAAATGCAGGTCTTCATATTTCATTATTAGACGAAAGAACTGCAAAAAAAATAGATTTTCAATTTTCAAAAGGTATCGCTGAATTTGTTGCTTATTTAAACGAATCGAAAAAAGCAATTCATAGCGATGTAATTTATTTTCGCGGCGAAAAAGATCAAGTCGAAGTTGAAGTGGCGTTGCAATGGAACGACTCGTATACCGAATCAATCTACTGCTATGCAAATAACATCAATACTCACGAAGGCGGAACACATTTAGTGGGTTTTCGTGGGGCATTGACTAGAACTACCAACACCTATGCGGCACAAAAAAATCTTTTGAAAGATTTTAAAGAAAGCATCGAAGGCGAAGACATTCGCGAAGGATTGGCTGCAATTATTTCTGTTAAGGTTCGTGAACCACTTTTTGAAGGTCAAACGAAAACCAAACTAGGAAATGCTGAAGTTAAAGGTATTGTTGAGTCGTTAGTAAATGAAAAATTGGCCGACTGGCTCGATAGAAATCCAAGTACGGCAAAAACAATTGTAACAAAATGCGTAGAAGCTGCCCGCGCGCGGGATGCTGCTCGGAAAGCTCGTGATTTAACTCGTCGAAAAACGGCGCTTGATAGCGGCTCACTGCCTGGAAAAATGGCCGATTGCCAAGAGCGTGACCCTGCAAAATGCGAACTTTATTTAGTTGAGGGAGATTCTGCTGGTGGTTCAGCCAAACAGGCACGAGACAGAAAGACACAGGCTGTGCTTCCGCTAAAAGGTAAAATTTTGAATGTTGAAAAAGCCAGATTTGATAAAATGCTGTCGAATGACGAGATAAAAATGATGATCTCGGCTTTAGGGACCGGTATCGGCAAAGAAAATGTCAGTGCTGACAAAGTCCGTTATCACAAGATTATTATTATGACCGATGCCGACGTCGACGGATCTCATATCCGCACTCTGCTGCTAACATTCTTCTACCGCCAGATGCCGGTTGTGCTTGAAAAAGGCTACATTTATATTGCACAGCCGCCTTTGTACCGAGCCAAGAAAGGCCAGTCTGAGATTTATCTGAAAGATGAAGCGGCATTAACTGAGTATTTACTAAGTTCAGGTTTAGATTCATTTAAGGTCAAAGGCAAAACGACAGATGTTGCGACTTTGCGACAGATGATTCTTCGAATTCAGAAATTTTATTCTTTATTGAAGGCATCTTCTGCAAAATACGATTTCGATGTTCTTTATTACGCGTTAACTAAAGTTGCCCAGCTAGAAGAAGTTTTGAAAAATGAGACCAAATTGACTTCAATGGTAAGCGATCTGAAAGATTGGATAAATGCCAATCCTGGATTTGGGGTTACTGATATCAAATCTACGATTCAAGAGGTTGATTTAAAAATACTGGGACAGTTGCACACGACCCGTTACGCTGATAAAAAAACCACGACTCTTTCAAGCGATATGCTTAATGCCCCGGAAATTATCGAATTAAGAGATTTATGGAAAGGCATCCAAGCTGTTTCTCCGCTGCCTCTCACAATTGAACAGAATTCGACAGAGTATTCATTTGAAACGTATAATGAATTTTTTGAGCACGTAATGACTACAACCAAAAAGGGCGTTTACATTCAACGCTATAAGGGTCTGGGAGAAATGAATCCGGAACAACTTTGGGACACTACGTTGAATCCGGAAAATAGACATTTATTAAGAGTTACGATTGACGACGCCGTAGCAGCTGATGAGACCTTTAGTGTTCTTATGGGCGAACAAGTTGAGCCGCGACGTAAATTTATTCAAGACAACGCATTAATGGTTAAAGCTTTAGACGTTTAAAAATAATTAGGTGAAATATGAATACTTCTGAAAAGCGAAATGGTGTTACTGACGTAGATATTAATAAGGAAATGCGCGAAGCCTATTTACAATACTCGATGTCAGTTATTGTTGGTCGTGCGCTTCCTGATGTCCGCGACGGATTAAAACCCGTTCATAGGCGTGTTTTGTTCGCCATGCATGAATTATCAAATACCCACGATAAACCCTATAAAAAATCTGCCCGTGTCGTGGGCGATGTAATCGGAAAATACCACCCACATGGCGACACAGCTGCATATGATACAATGGTTCGAATGGCTCAGGATTTTTCTCTGCGCTACCCGCTAATCGATGGTCAGGGTAACTTCGGTTCGGTGGATGGCGACTCTGCAGCCGCATCCCGGTACACAGAAGTCAGAATGACCAGACTTGCAGAAGAATTGCTAGCAGATATCGATAAGGAAACCGTGCCTTTTGGACCGAATTATGACGACTCACTTCAAATTCCCTTAATATTACCGGCGAAATATCCAAACCTTCTCGTTAATGGTTCTTCCGGAATTGCGGTTGGTATGGCGACTAATATTCCGCCGCACAATTTAGGAGAGGTCATCGACGGCTGTATTCATCTGATTCAAAATCCCGATTGCGGAATCGAAGAATTAATCGAAAGAATTCCTGGACCTGATTTTCCGACGGCGGGACAAATTGCCGGGAAAGAAGGGATACTTCAGGCTTATCGAAAAGGACGCGGGATCATTACCGTTAAAGCAAAAACTGAGATCGAAATCAAAAAAGATCACGAAGAAATTATTATCACCGAACTTCCGTATCAGGTTAACAAAGCAAAACTCATAGAAAACATCGCGGACCTGGTTCGTGAAAAAACGGTAGAAGGAATTTCGGATATACGCGACGAATCCTCACGCGAGGGCATGAGAGCTGTTATTGTTCTCAAGCGCGGCGAAAACGCATCTGTAATTTTGAACCGCCTCTTTAAATTTACACAACTGCAGGTTAGTTTCGGCATAATCATGCTGGCGCTTGATGCGAAAAATCAGCCGATCATATTTGATCTTAAAAAAATGCTTGAAGCCTTTGTTGAGC
>JAYVIY010000177.1:0-1569 GCA_043769795.1 Pseudobdellovibrio sp.
GGGTCAAATTCTTTGGGTCCGTACGAGAAATCATAGCTGTTCGGCCTAGCGTGATGATTATTGTGATAACCCACTCCCCAGAAAAACAGGCCGAAAAAATATCGGTTTACTGAATGATCCGGTAAATCAAAATTACGATAGCCTTTGCCGCTATGGCAAAACAGATTGACGCAGAATTCTTGGTGCAATGTAATAATCTGCGCAATTATTAAAGTGAAGAAAATTTGCGGACTGAAATAAAAAGCCAGCGCCCAGGTTATCCAGACGACAAAAAAATACATAAAGTGAAATAATCTCTGAGTTTTTTTTCGCACGAGATCGTTTACGAAATCGAATTTTATAGTTTTATATTCAATCATGATCGGCCACAGCAGATAGGCCCAGAGCTTGCCCTTAATCGGAGAATGAATATCTTTTTCGGTGTCTGAAAAGGGATGATGATAACCACGATGCATATTCACCCAAAAAATCGGACTGCCTTGAATAGCCAAACATCCAAGGTAAGAAACAACAAATTCAGCCCAGTACCAAGTTTTAAATGCTTTATGCGATAATAGACGGTGCAGCCCTACACCGACACCATACCCAGATATTAACGTCCAAAACAGCAGTATTAAGCCGAAAGTCAGAAGGCTCAGGTCAAGCCTGACAATTGAGACCACAAAAAAGAAATGCGCGGGCAAAAAAATAAGCCAAAAATAGGAATTTAGTTTTTTAATCATTCATTGCACCAAAAAAAGGGCCTTCGAGCTGAGCCAATATATTTTTTTCAATTTGATAATCAGCCCTGGCTTTCAGATACGCAGTAACTCTTTGATTTTTTAACCAATCGGCATACGCGTCCGCCGTTTTCCAGTAGCTTGTCCGTACGTGAATGTGAGGTTCTCTAAAGCAATCTTTGATTTTCAATCCACCGCATTCTTTAAATACTTGAAAACTGTCTGACTTAGTCGCAGCGACGGCCTCACAAAGTACGGCCGGCTTGCAAACTTCCGTAAATATTTCGCCTATTAAAGATTCGGTATAAATGTAAAAAACTACCTTGGCGTCCATGCTATTCCTGATTTTTTGCAGAATTCTTCATTCAATTGCCCGTCAACTCTTAGCGAATAAGTCATTTTGGGTGCGGGTGATGCGCCATGCAGATAGCGCGTATTAAAGAATGCCGCTTTGCTTGTGATCGGGTGTTTTCTACTTTCGTCATCAACTAGAAAAAAATCCTTTTGATTGTTCGGATTGAACCACACAAAGTGATGTTTTCCGTCGAAACAGATATCTTTACGATCGTAATGAACGTCGCTATGCAGATAGTGATAAGAAACAAAAATCAAAACCCTGCCGATTTCAGAAAAAGGCAACGACTTAATGAAAGCAAGCGTCTTCGGAAAATGCACAGAATTGGCATGCCATTCACACATCGAGTCGTGAAAAGTAGCGAAAGGATTCTGTAAAAATTCATTTCTAGTGAATTTCAGTCTAACAAATTCACCATCACAGTAAGCATTTTTATAAAGCTGCATAAAACGCTTTTTCTGCTCGTGAGTTAATTCATCGAAATAATTTTTTTCT
>JAYVIY010000178.1:0-1569 GCA_043769795.1 Pseudobdellovibrio sp.
GGTAAATTTAGCTCTCAAGGTTTTTATATGGCGGAGCCTTCCAAACCGAAGCTTGATATGGATTTGCATTTCTACAATCTAGATATGACAAACCTTTCACCCTATTCCGGAAAATTTGCCGGCTATGAAATCAGTAAAGGAAAAATGTTTTTAGACTTAAATTACAAATTGGCTAATAATTTAATTAAAGGACAAAACAATGTCGTCTTAGATCAATTCACACTCGGAAATAAAATCGAAAGTGACGATTCAACAAACTTACCGGTTAAACTGGCCCTGGCTTTACTAAAAAATCGCGATGGCAAAATTGAATTAAAATTACCGGTAGAAGGAGACGTCAATTCTCCAAAATTTTCTTTCCGAGAGCTTATCTGGACCGCCTTTAAAAAAGTCATCACCAATATCACGCTGGCTCCTTTTGATTTTTTAAAAGGCTTAATCGGAAAAAGTGATAGTTTCGACTCTATTTTCTTTGAGCCCGGCTCAAGCATACTTGCCGCTAACCAACAAACTAAAATTCAAGACTTGGCCACAGCTCTTACGGACAGGCCCAATCTCGCCATTGAGGTACAGGGCACTTACGAAGCGTCTGATGAAGTGGCTTTAAAAAAGACCAAAAGTAAAACCACAGAAGTTGAGCTCAAAGCTCTTGCCTTGCAACGCGGGCAACTGGTTCAGGCAGCACTGGCTTTAAAAGTGGAAGCCGAACGAATTTATTTGTTGTCTCCTCAAAAAGTTGAGGCCAACGAAAAGGCCCCTCACACGCTTTTAATTTTAAAAACTCGCGATTGAATCAGCCCGTTAGACTTCGATGCCTCACCGTGCCGACGGTCAACTTCGGGATGGATGGGGTTGTGAGATCCGCCTCAGCTATTGAAATTATTACGGGCGAAATTTTTGAAGATAGAAGTGTACCGATTCCAAGAACTTAAAACTTTCTACATTTTTTTGCATTTTTTCCCCTGCACGCCCGTGCTAAAGCTGATTGGGTTGGTGAAAATCCACAGCTTTCTTACCAAACGCGGCTTTTCTAAAATCATTCGGAAGAATGATAACGAATGAAGTTCCGTGTTTTTCCGAACTCTCAACATTTATCTTACCCTTATGAGCTTCAGCTACGGCTTTAACTAATCCAAGACCAATCCCCCAGCCTGTTTGACCCTTGGTGTCCGCACCGCGCTCGTAATCATCGAACAAAACAGGGATATCGTCTTTTCGGATAGGATTTCCTTTATTATGCACTTCGATTTTTGTACCTTGAATAACCTGGTTAACTGAAACAGTAATAGGCGAATTCTTTGACCCGTATTTTACCGCATTTGAAATTAAATTTTCTATAAGACGACGCAAACCTTGTTCGCTCCAGTACCCGACAATACTCCCCTTGGCATTAAACACAATACGATCGCCAAAAACGATTTTGAGTTCATGACAAATTTCTCGTGATAGCTTGGCCAAATCCATTTCATAAAATTCCAACCCCATATTTTTTCCGGCCCTCAGGCGAGTGGCGTCCAGCAGTTCATCAACCATTGCGTCAATCCGAGCCATATTGGCAACAATTTTTTT
>JAYVIY010000179.1:0-4347 GCA_043769795.1 Pseudobdellovibrio sp.
GCCGGAGTGCGATCATCAATTTTACCATCGGCCATCTGATAACGGATGTGTTCGCCAGCGCCTGAGTAAACTTCATAAGCAAGAACTTCTTCCTGCTCAAGTAATTTACCGAGAGTTTGTTTAAGTTCTACATAGCGTTCTTTAACCGCACCGGCGGCCAAGTTACGAAATGTCGTCTTTTCTTTTTCAAGCTGCTGTTGTGAAAGGACCCTTACTTTTTTGATGATTTCTTTATTTCGAGTAACAATCTGCAGTTCCAATTCTGCAATTAGGGTCTTAATGTCATTCTGGTGTAGCGCCTGGCTTGAGGCCCGTTGGTTTTTTAATGTCTGAAGTTCGTTCTTGGCGGTCGCAATTCGTTGTTTAATCTGTGCATCCTTTGCGGCAAAATCAGCAGTGAGTTTCAGAAATCTGTTGTTTTCATCATCAAAATTATTAATACGTTGCTGATAATTGGTAAACGAAGGGTGCACCGCAAGTTCAGCCACAAACGAGCGCGGAACCGTATTTATTTCCGACAAATTGGCATTACCATACCAGGTTTTTACTAAATCGTAGTAGGCAGAGCTTTCTTTGTTTTCTTTTTCAAAACTCACCAGTTTTTCAAAGGTCTTTTTAAAACGATTATCAAGGTCGGTTAGCACATGCAACGCATCACCATACTGGCATAAATTCAAGTATCCCACCGAGCGAACGATATATGTTTCAGGCAAATAGATTTTTTTAAAAAATTCGGTGTGTAACGAAAACATATTTCCGGAAGCACCGATATGATCGCCAACAAGAATTTGCGCCCAGGCCTGCTCAACTACAGATTGAATCCAAAGCGGGCTCGATCTATCGATTTTCAAGTAACTTGCATAAGACTCTTTATATTTGCCCTTTTGAAAATACATGCGGGCTAAAGTCAGGATCAACGTATTGCGCACTTTATTTTTCTTGTCGATTTCAATTTGCGGAATTACTTTTTCGAGTTTTGCAATGGCTTTATTAACGTCACCCTTACGATAGAGCAGGCTCGATGACAACAAAACCGAATCAAAGTAAAGTGGTGATTTTGTACTGATCTGGCTGATTGCATTTTCTGCGGCCGTAAGATTTTCATCTTTAACGAAAAACTTCGCTTGTTTATATAAATAGGCGTCATTTTTCGAGGTCTCGATATTGAAAGCCTCTACCAAGGGGTCGATTTTTTCCATATCAGAATTTTCCATGGCACTGATATTTTGAACGATACTCTGCACGACCTTTTCCTTGAGTGCTTTGTCGGGAGAGGTGGCCAAGAGGCTAAGTATTTGCTGGCGATATTCTGAAAAGAGTTCTAAAGCAAATGCCGATTCTGCATATTTCAGCATCGCTTGGGCTTTAAATTTAGAATTTTCTTTGAGTTCGGCGAAAAGGCTCAGCGCCACGTCATATTTTTTCTGCAACTCAAAGTATATCAAACCCTGAATCATTTTGTATTCGTCGTTTTCAATTTCAATTATATTGACGGCAATGGCGTCAGCACTTTTTACAACTGGTTCTTTAATTGGCGCTAACGGAACAATTTCAGGCACCGTTACTGCAGCATTGGCGGCAAAAATAATTTTAATCGGAGCCACCTTCTGTAAATCGAGTTGAGGCAGTTTTACGATTTTCGGCGAAACCAAAATCTTTTTTTCAGTCATTGGCGGCTTTGTTTCGGGTATGGCTATGACTAGATCCTTCGGCGTAAAAATTTTTTCAGTGGTCAGATTGACTTGCTGAACATTTTTAGACTTGTTTAGAACTGAATTGAGTTTCAGAGAAAGGTCCAGTTGGGCCTCACTGTTTATGGAAACTAAAATGAATAATAGAACTGGTAAATTTCTCATATACGTCCTCTAGTTAGTGAAAAGCGTCAGACCAATTGTTATCGTGGTATCATTGGCGCTCTTTGAGCTTTGTGTTCGGGTCGACTCAGCGGCGCCGATACCGATCTCATATTGTTTTGTTGTCTGATTATAGAATGAATTTTTGATGTCGAGTCGAATAGCTGCATTTCGATTGATGAACAACTGCTGTACGAAACCTATTTCATATATATTTGCAGACATCATTTCGTTGGCCTGGGTTTTGTTTCCCGCGCCATCTTTGTTAACTTTCTGAATTTCGTAACTCGTCTGTCCAAGGCCCAGTGTAAATCCCATGTCGAAGTACAAAATCCCGATATTCATAAATGCCATTTTTGCATAGAACGGCGTGTAAGTTAGCGATAGAACTTTTGAGGCTTTCACGAGGTTAAAATCCGGTTTTGCGCCGCCGAACTGAGTTTCGTATGAGCTCACCGTGTCGTTTTGTGTTGAGCCGTAACTGAGTAAACCCAGTTCTACTCCGAAATCTTCATTTATAAAATAGCCTAACATGGCGCCGGCTGCTTTGGCTTTGGCGAAAGGGTCATTGATTAAAGGGCCGTAGGCCACCGAGGCATACATTTTTCCGGTTTTAGAAAATGTTCTGTTTTGGATTACGCCGTATTCGTCGTCTTTAGCGGCCCAGTACTTATCTTCAAGCTTTTTAAGATCGACCTGGTCAGTTGTTTTTGCCTGAGCAAATGCCAAATGTGATAAAAGGTTTAGTCCTAAAATAATTAGCAATGTCTTACTGCAGTGAATCTTCCTGATTTTCATTTTTTATACTCCGTTATATTGTGCTTTTAAATAAGAATGGATATGTAACTAAAACCTTCGTACCGCCCTTGGGCTCCGGAAACTTCCACTTGGAAATTTTGCTCAAGATGCAGTTCTCTACTGAATTATTTTTTAAAGTCGTATCATTGATCGACTGGGTTTCAACTGAACCGGTGCCGGCAATCGTAAACTTCACGGCGATTTTTCCGTATAAATTCGGATTTGCTGAAAGCTGGCGTTCATAACAGTACAGAATCTGGCCCAGTTGGGTCTTAATGTATTGTGCGATCACTTCGCGATCAAGTCCGCCCACGATTTCTGATTCTTCTTCAATAAGTCCTACGCCGCCGGCGCCTGTTTTGCCCTGACCGAGACCGCCACTGAGACCCTTGGCTCCGTTACCGCCGCCAACGCCGGCCGTGGATACACCGCTGCCTGATCCATTTGATTCTCCATTCCAGTTCCGTCCTGAAGACTCAACTTTTCCGATCGCTGCCAGGGCTCGTCCGGATAGCGCTTCGCCGGCCTTAGCGCCGGTTGCAGTGACCAGCACATTGGCTGTGCGGGCTTCAGTAGCTGATACCTTGCCTATTAACTGAGAAATTCTCACGCCGATCGCGCCCTTTAACAATGCCGATACTTTTCCGCCGCTGGCAGAAGGTTGTTCCGATTTAGCCTGCTGCTGTAGGGCTTTTGGGGCTGCTTTTTCCCGTGGAATTTTTTTCTTCAGATCCGACTTCACGATGATCATACTGGCTTCCTGGGCGCGCAAAGTTGTGGTTTGCGGAACTCGGGGAATTAAGAGCGAAATAGCGATAATCAGTGAAGTTAATCCCAGTGTAATGAAGAGCGCCGCCTTATTTTCTTTGTCTTCGACGTGTCCTTTTTTTATTTCTTTATACAAATCAACATTGTGGGCATCGATTTTCTTAAACTTAAGTGTATAGCAGTTGAGTTCTTGCGAACTCCAGTGGTCGGTGAGGGGTAAATCCAGACTGAGCGACTGTCCGTCCGAATAAAATTTGAATTTCTCTTTCGGTTCTTTCACGTGCACGCTGATTATAGCGTTGCTTCGGGTAACTAAAACCAGCTGCTGCGATTGCTTTCCGCTAAGCTGAATAGCTTCGATATTTTTGAGGAGTTCAAGATTCCTATCCAAAAAATCAAAATGCAGGGTCGAATTCTTAAGTTTTATCTTTGTTCCCGGCTTAATAACGAAATCAGCCTGCGGAATTTCTGAAGGCAGTTGGGCCCGAAATGAAATGTAATGCCACTCGGAATTACGATATTCCAGTACCGATTCAAAGCTGTCGACAGCCTTGTCTATCGAATGTAACTTTGCCTTTCGGGCTGAACCGAAAGTTAATAGGCCGTCTGAATCACTGCACTTCCATGATTTAGTTCTGCCATCATCTGTTATTTGCTTCAATTTCAAAACACTCATTTTTTTCTCCTGCAACTATTCTATGTAGAGTGATGCTTCACGGATTTTATGGTCCAGATCCTTTTGGACATTATATAGCGGTAAAAATTTGAGCCCTTTTTTCTGGACAAGATAGGCTCCATCCGGATTGCGAATAGTGCCCTTCAGATTCATTTCTGAAAAATTGACTTCCTGAGTTTGTCTGACCTTTGTGCTTTTCGCAAAGCCCGGTTCAGCTCCAAATAGGAGGATCAGCGATAATATCAGCGTCGT
>JAYVIY010000180.1:0-4345 GCA_043769795.1 Pseudobdellovibrio sp.
CCGTCATTTCAGCGGAAACAGAAAAAACCACTACTTTTCAGGTCTTCTTTAAAGGTGAAATTCTAGGAGAATTCGTTACCCCAATGGTCGGACACTATAATATTTTAAATGCAATGGCGGTCATCTCTCAGTCGCACGTTAACGGATACGCCCTGACTAGTGTGGTCAGTTCGCTTCTCAGTTTTCAGGGGGTCAAGCGCCGCCAGGAAATACTAGGCGAGTACTCGGGCGTTCTATTGATTGAAGATTTTGCGCATCACCCAACTGCAGTTAAAGAAACCATTAAAGCTATTCAGAATAAATATAAGAATCGTCGCGTATTTTCGGTATTTGAGCCGCGCTCGGCCACTTCTCGGCGAAAGATCTTTCAAAAAGATTATGTTGATGCCTTTAAAGAAAGTCATGAAGTTCTTATTGCCAATGCTTTTGATCAGGGTAAAATTTCCGAAGCTGAGCGGTTTTCAGCAGCTGAATTAATTCAGGATTTGAATCACCTTGGAAAGTCTTCGAGCCTCTTTAGTTCCGCAGATGAAATTGTAGACGATCTTGTAAAACGCACTCAACCAAACGATGTCGTTTTGATTATGAGTAACGGCGGTTTTGATGGCATCTATGAGAAATTGATCGGCAAACTCAAAAGCAGGGTTTGAGTGTCTGAAAAAAAACAAATTAGAGCAGGTATGATTTATGCCACTCTGGCCTATTTAGGTTGGGGATTTTTTCCAATTTACTGGAAGTTTCTAAAACATATTCCGCTTCTTCAGATTTTGGCGCATCGGGTGCTATGGGCATTCATTTTTTATACACTTATTTTAGTATTCAGAACTCGTAAATTCTTCGTGTTTAAGCCGAACACTCGACAGGGTTTTGTGTCTCTAGCCTTGGGTGCGAGTTTACTTATGGGAAACTGGCTAGTTTATATTTACGCAGTTAACTCGAATCAAATTGTCGAAAGCAGTCTCGGATATTTTATTAATCCACTGGTTAACATTTTAATCGGAGTTTTCATTTTAAAAGAAAGGCTTTCGCTATTTCAAACTTTAGCGAGTCTGTTGGCTGCAACTGGAGTAATCGTAATTGCAATGGACCAGGGTCACATTCCATGGATTGCACTTTTTCTTGCCGTTTCTTTTTCCTGTTATGGGCTTATTAAAAAGAAGACTAAAGCTGCAGCACTTGAGTCAAATCAATTTGAATCTTTGTTGTTTTTACCGCTGGCAGTTGTTTTTCTAGCGAGCCAAACCGAAACCTGGAATCACATTGATAACATAGAAGTGAGTGCGCTGTTTCTTGTTGGATCAGGAATCATTACCGGCTTGCCTCTCTTATTTTTTGCTGAGGCGACGCAGAGAATTCCATATTATTTACTCGGTTTTTTTCAGTTTCTGGCGCCTACTATTCAGTTTCTGACGGGTGTGCTTATTTTCAACGAACCACTTTCAGAACTTAAATTAAAAGGTTTTTCGTTTATCTGGCTTGCTGCATTGTTTTTGATATTGAATACCTGGTGGGTAGGGTCAAAAAAAACTGTCTCAAATTGAGAAAAATGAATATTCTCACGCAGCTCAAGACTTAAGCCCTGCAATCACTTCATACCCGTCTTTAGAGCGGAAGTGGAAATACCGAAATAGGAGTGAAGCCAAGAGGGGTAATTTGATAAAGTTTCCGAAGATTGCAAACAACATTGTTATCAGATATTTACTGGCTCTTGCTTTGATACTCGGTGCTTTGATTTTGGTCGTCGGAATCTCCGGAATTACAATGACGCAAAAGCTGTCAAATCAAGTCGAAAAAATTAACGATACATCCTTCGGACCGGCGTTGGCATTCGATGAAATAATAAATAGTTTGGATTCCATTGAAATGAAACTTTTTAAGCTTCAGAATTCGGCTATTTCGTCGATCGAAAGGGCCGATGTTTATAAAAGTATTCGTAGGCAAATCGGAATTATTCACAATATAAAAAATGAGCAACTCGTTAAAGCAGAATCTGAGAATTACTATGAGAATTTAAAACTCTGGAATAAGTCCTGGGCGCTATTTCAGAATGATATGACGAACTATATCGATGTGAAGAATATCAATTCGGCAAGCAATCTGAAGGTGGCAAATCTTGAAGCCGATCTTGTGTCCTTGCGAACGGATATTGGAGCCGTACGCGAATCTATTAAATACGACGTAACCGTTATTATCGAGAACTCGCAAAAACTTGCGCACTGGTCTCTTATTTTTTTGTCGGCGATGTTGTTAATCGGTGTTGTTGTGGGTTTTTTTGCGAGTTCAATTATCGGAAGACATATTAAAGATTTATTCACTGCAGTTGAAGAAAGTAAAAAAAGTATTGAAGTGCTTTTTAACAATCTCGAGGAAGGTTTTTTCATTTTTGACAAAAATGGTGACATACAAAAGGGCGTATCTGGCGCTGCAAAGAAAATATTCGGACAGGATCTGGTCGGAAGTAAATTTGTCGATGTTTTACAGTTAGACAAGGAAAAAAAGAAGCAGGCCCTTGCGTGGCAGGAGCTGTCCTTTTCCGGAATCTATGACTTTGATGATTTTAAGTCAGTTGCCCCACGCTCAATTGAAATAAACGAGAGATACATCGAACTCGACTTCAGGCCCATCTACTCGGACATTCAACTTCTTGATCGAGTTATTTGCATAAGTGTTGATAAAACAAATGAAAAAATTCTTCGCGAACGGGCATTGGAAGAAACCGCACTTGTTAAATTGATTATAGGTATAGTCAACGACCGATTGGCCTTCTCAAACGATGTTATAGAAATCAGAAATTTGATTTTCATTATAAAGGAAGAGCTGACTCATTCAAGTTTGAATTTGGGGCCTCTTTTAAGGGCGGTGCATACCTTGAAGGGCTGCGCGGCCACCCGACATATAATAAGCGTTGCGAAGCTCGCACATAACTTTGAAACAAAGGTGGCAACCTATATTACAGAAAACGGACTTTCAGAAACAGAAAAGCTCATAGCCGAATTGAAAAACGATACCGGAAATATAGAAAAAGTATTTGAAACTTTTATGATGACTAACGAAAAGGTCTTTGAAGCCCTTTTGGGTAAAGAAAGCTATAAAACTAAAACTGTTGAAATGAATGTAGTTAATGAACTCTGTCGGTTACTTTTAGAAAACACCCAAAAAGATTCTCAATTAATGACCTATTTTGTTGAACACTTTATGAAAGACAATATCGTTTTATCTTTTGCTCACTATGCTGAGCTGGTCCGCGAATTGGCAACACGGCAAAAGAAAAAAATTGACGTTATAATTCTCAATTCTGAATTCACGATTAATCCGGTTCCGTATAAAGCTCTGTTGGCCTCTTTGAGTCACGTTTTTACAAACGCGGTCGACCATGGCATTGAGTCGCCTTCGGAGCGTCTGAAAAATAGTAAAGCTGCTGTGGGCTCAGTTACTGTTTCCTTTAAAAAGAATACCAATCCAACGGGAGAGACTTTGCTGATTCAGATAGAAGACGATGGTCGCGGAATCAGCTGGGAAAAAGTACGTGATAGCGCTATCAAAAAGAAAAAAATTACGGCAGACCAAGCTAAAGTGCTTAGTCCAGAAGAATGTCTTCAGCTCATTTTCTTGAACAGTTTTTCTACAACTGAAGTGGTAACCGATATTTCAGGTCGGGGTATGGGCACCGATGCCGTTTCAAATGAAGCAGGTAAGTTAGGCGGCAGAGCCTGGGTTAAATCTCAACCCGGAAAAGGAACTTCTTTCTTCATTGAGGTTCCTAATTTTGACAATCTTCTTCTTTCGCAAACCATTGAAAAATTGAAACTGAAAAGTACCGGCTAAAAGACAGCAAGAAGTGCCCAATTATATTGCAAACTGACGATATTATTTGAATCCGGTCTGCTAAAAAAATAAAACAATCCCATGGCTAAAAAGAACGGCGAAATGACTCCGCTAATGAAGCAATATTGGGATATTAAAACCCTCCACCAGGACAAAATTTTATTGTTTCGAATGGGAGATTTTTACGAATTGTTCTATGACGATGCGGTTAAAGCTTCGCCACTTTTAGGAATTACGCTCACATCGAGAAATAAAAAATCTGAGGATAAGACGCCAATGTGCGGTTTCCCGCATCATGCTGTAGCAGGACCTATTAATAAACTTTTGGCGGCCGGCCTTAAAGTTGCGATCTGTGATCAAGTTGAGGATGCCGCTCTCGCTAAGGGGCTGGTTCGGCGAGACATTACTCGCATTCTAACGCCGGGTATGGTCTTTGATAGTGCAACTCTTGATGAAACCAGGGCGCATTATCTTGCGGCGATAGACACTGAAAAAATCAGTTTTATTGACACCACGACCG
>JAYVIY010000181.1:0-11295 GCA_043769795.1 Pseudobdellovibrio sp.
CACCTAAATTAGAAGTATTACCCTGGCCCAATTGCCCACTCGAATTTAAACCCCAGCACTTTACTGCATTATTATCGTATCTCACGCAGGTGTGGTAAGAACCAGAAACTATTTCTACCGGTTTAATATGAGTGACCGTGGCTGTTGAGGTACTCAGTGTGCTATCTGTTACTTTAACTGTACCGCTACCAATTGTTGAGGCCGCTGTATAAACTCCGGTTCCGGCTACAATAGTTCCAGTTCCAGTTGGCACCGAATAGGTATAAGCCGGCGTACCTAATACCGCAGAAAAAATAGTGGTCGAGTAAATCGGTAAACTTATACTCGGAGGAGAAATTGTTAACGAGCTCACCACCGTAATTGTTGCTGAAGCCATATTACCGATTGTATCCGTTACTTGGACAACATCGGTCCTATTTACGGCAGGTGCCGTGTATAGACCGGTACTCGCATTGATCGTTCCCGTACCACTTTGCATAGCATAGGTTAAAGCACCCACTCCACCGGCGCCGGTAAATGTCTGAGTGGTATTAATTCCTAAAGTTACAGTGGTCGGTGAAATAGTCAGTGGAGTATAAACAGTAACTGTGGCGTTACTTGTATGCCCCAGAGAATCGGTAACTCGAACTGTTTCAGATGCGTTTCCGGCAGGGGCTGAATAAATTCCAATGGTATTATCAGTGAACACTCCTGTTCCACTAACTACAGAATAAGTTACCGGTGGCACACCCCCGGTAAAATCAAAAGTATAATCACTGCTTAAGGCCACATTAGCTGAAGTCGGTGTAATAGCTAAAGTGGTATTAACTGTTAAAATCGCATCACTGGAGTTACCCAAGGAATCTGTCGAAGTAACGGTAATCGTTCCAGTTCCTGCAGGTGTATATATGCCGGTACTGGAGTTAATTGTACCGGTGCCGATTGAAACCGAATAAGTATAAGGAGATACACCACCTGAAGAAGTAAACGTTTTCGTATCAACCGTAGTAATCACAGCGGTGGCAGGTGAAATCGCTAATGCATTGTTTATAGTTACAGTCGAATTTGAAGTGTTTCCACGACCATCCGTCACTCTCACAACCGCTGAACCAGAAGCTGCCGGCGCCGTATATACGCCAGTCGTCGCATTAACAGTTCCCGTCCCGCTAAAAATTGAATAGGTATAAGGCGACACGCCGCCTGTTGCGGTAAAAGTAAATACATTATTAACGGCCAAAGTTTTGGTCGCTGGAGAAATTGCAAGTGCCGGATTAATTGTAACCGTAGCATTTGCTGTATTTGATAATGTGTCCGTCACGCGCACAACTGTGGTGCCCGAAACGGCCGGTGCAGTAAAAAATCCGGTGGCCGCGTTTATAGTTCCACCACCACTGAAGATTGAAAATGTATAACCCGGAGATCCCCCAAGGCCAGCAAATGTCGTCGTATTATTAACCGCTAAAGTAATTGCTGCTGGCGAAATTCCTAAAAGATTATTTATCGTAACTGTCGCATTTGCGACATTACCTAGGCTATCAGTTACCCGAACTGTATCTGTACCCACCGAGCCGGGTGCCGTGTATGCGCCCGTCGATGCATTGATAGTCCCTGAGCCAATTACAGTATAAGTGTACGGAACTACTCCTCCCGCCGACGAGAATGTGAGAGTTCCATTAATTGCCATAGTTTGTGAAGATGGTGTAATCGATAAAATCGGATTGATCGTAACAGTCGCATCAGCCGTTGCACCAAGTGAATCTGTAACTCGAATTACCGCGCTACCACTAGCTCCGGGCGCTGTGTAGCTACCAGTTGACGCATTGATTGTACCCGTGCCGCTAAAAACCGAATAAACCAACGGCGGAGTTCCGCCTGTGCCGGTAAAAGTGAAAACATTATTCACAGCTAAATTTTTTGATGTAGGAGCAATTGTCAAATCAGTTGTAATCGTAACATTCGCATCCGATGTGTTGCCATAAGAGTCTGTCGCTCTCACAACAGCCGTTCCGTTCGAAGCCGGTGCCGTGTAGTCGCCCGTTCCTGAATTGACCGCTCCTGTACCACTTAAAATAGCATATGAAATCGGCGACACGCCACCTGTTGTTGAAAATGTAACCGTTGAATTGATCAACACTGTTTGTGCGGTCGGAGAAATCTGCAGAGCTGCATTCACTGTAACCACCGAATTACTTGTGGCACCCATTGCGTCGGTTACTCTAATCGTTACGCTGCCTGCTGCTGCCGGAGCCGTAAAGAATCCCGTTGATGAATTAATACTGCCGCCGCCGCTAAAAATTGAATATACATACGGGCTAACGCCACCGCCAGCAGAAAAAGCCACACTGTTATTCACCGCAACTGTATCTGAGATCGGAGAAATTCCTAGCGCCCCGTAAACATTAACCGTTGCGTCTGAAGTATTTCCTAATGCATCAGTGGCCCGAACAACACTGGTGCCCGGACTGCTCGATGAGGTAAACAAGCCTGTCGCATCAACGGAACCTAAACCGCTCGCAACAGAAAATGTAACCGGAGCCACACCGCCCGTAGCGGTAAATGCCTGCGTCGAATTTAAACTCATGCTCTGGCTCGTCGGAGAAATTTGCAGCGCCCCATTAATTGTGACTATCGCGTCCGCATAAAGTCCGCGCCCGTCAATAACCCGCACGACCGCAGTACCCGCTACTGCTGGTGCTGTATAATTTCCAGTTGTACTTAAAATAGAACCGCTTCCGCTCGAGATTGAAAAACTGTAAGATCCGCTTCCGCCTGAGGCTGTGAAAACATAATTATTATTTACGGCGATTGTAACCGCACTTGGATTAATTACAATGTCACCTGCGAGAGATGACGAAGGCGCAAAGCCATCCGTTTTGCCACTACAAGAATAGATGGCAAAGGAACACAGTAGTAACAGATATAATCTGATAAATCTCACAACATACTTCCCGTGGTTAAATGTGTAATACCATTCAATTATCGGACGAATGTGGAAAACTTTGAAATACTTTCTAAAAAAATCTCATTTAGATACACGATCTGTGTTTTAAAGACTATAGGAAAAATCCTGCGTTTTAGCAGCAGGATTTTAACAACTTCTTAATTGTATTAATCAACTTCTGTCGGGCTTGTCGGAGTTGTTCCCATTGCAGTTGCAACTTCAGACACCGGTACAAGGTCGTTCGTGGTTGCACTGGCATCCCGTGGGCTTGAAGTACCGCCAGTCCAGGTCATAATCATTGCGGTCGAAGTTTCGCATGCAGCTACTGGGTCGTAAGTTACTTTTGAAGAGCTCGCGGTGAACATCGTTGCAGGAGCCGTAACAGTTATATTTTGCCTCTGTACAAAGGCAACCGGAGTATGTGTTTGGTCAGGGCCGGTCCAAGCACAAATCATTCCCGTAATTCCACCGGGCCCGACTTGCATAGTCGGCCCGAAACCAAAAAATGCAGACCCAGTAACAACAGTAGAAGTTCCACTCAGCGCTAAATTAAAAGTTCGTGTATGCGAATCGCCTTTACCGGCTTGCCATGCATAGTAAAATTGACCTGTAAATTTTGATGGATCAAATGCGGCCAAAAAATAATTTGCATTATCAGCCCAGCCATTTTGTTGGGTGGGCGGATTATGAATTTTGGTCAAATCCACTGAAAAATTTGTTCCGGAAACAAACGGGTCTGCCGTGTTACCGCAAAAACGAGCCGACTTCACCAGATAGGTTGCACTCGTTGCAGAGGTTTTTTCATAAGCCATAGAAAGGGCTTCCATAGATCCATTTGCCGATGATGTACTACAATTCATTCCGGCATTTACTCCGGTATTATCAGCAACAGTAACCGAAATTTTTCCTCTAGAAGTTGTATCCGTCGCGTCCAATGAGTTATGTTTTGTACGTAAACTATATGTCTTAGTTCCTTGAGTCGCTGTTAATGTGTACCGAAAAACTTTAGTTCCACTCACGTCAGCATCACGATAGATAATTGCTGATGTTACAGTTGCCGGTGATCCATTTATATTAAGGTTTCCCGTCATCAAAGTAGTGATATTCTGATTAGAAGAAACCGCCGGAAGCGCAATTCCGCCCTTGTTAGCTGCGCAGGCCATTCCCGACATCATAAAAATTCCGAGGTCGGAATAAGAGGCCACTCCCTTTAATCGCGAATTCAGTTGGTCAGACGCACAGGCTTCTCCAGAAGTTGCGTTCGCTTCCCAAATTCCCAAATCTCCGCCTGGCCAGCTTCCCGGCGTGCTCGGTGCTGCAGGATGCGCAGTATAACTCACACTCGGTCCGTAGCAATTCGCGTTGGTGGAACTTTGAATATTTAAAGTAATAGCACAGCTCGCTGGCGGCGTATCTTTTAGTAACGCCTCAAGTGCCGTCTTTTTCTTTGAAAGTCCATCACTCGAAGTGGCGGTGTCACCCAAGCTTCCAACTTCATTAACCGAAAAACCGGTAATACTTCTTGAAGCAGTCGGAGATGCAACAAGCATGTCTTCCGCAAGGGTCGTAGCAAACGATGACAATGCCGTCGATGTCGTAGCTGGTGTTGTCGTAGCCGTTGCGCCACATGAAGAAAACGCGTAAGTAGCGGCCAAAATGCAAATGAGTGCGATCGGATAAATTTTCTTTTTCATTTAAACTCCGGGGTTAGTTTGAACCCGTTCAGAGTAGTGACAAATATCACCTATATGTAGACCAGAAAGTGTTCGTTCAGGACCTATGTCGTGATTGAAACAGATCTAATTTCTGAAAATTTTGAAATCTCATTTTGAAAGTGCAGCTTTTCATCGATATTTTTAAATTCACGATCTAGCTGCGCGACGGTTACAGCCCCGAGGGCCTTATCAGGCCGATCCCAGAATACCCCGGCTGAATTAAACTTTTGTTCTGATTTCAAAAACCATTCTTTTATTTTCAACAACGTAATCTTTTCGTAGTTTTCATTAAGGTCCGGTCCGAACCACAACGTCGAATTGGCCGAAAAAAACCGAGCGGGCTGAATATGCTCTGCCGGAACTGAATCATCCTGTGCAAAAAAAATCTCGTGAAGGTTTCGCCCAACCTGGCAGTAATTGATCTGAATCGATCCAAATTTCTTTTGCAAAGTAAATTCATCAAAGCAAGGCTGCGGAATTGTGGTTTTGAAATCCTCTTTCCAAGTCAGCTCAATGCGACTGATTTCAAGCGGAGATTCTTTTTTTTCTTGGAGATTTTTGGCTATCAAAGCCGATTCAATCTGGTGAATAAGAGCGTTAAACTCGCTCCACAATTCACGGTTTTGATTTGTTATATTTTTTTCGATGAGATGGCTGTGAGCAAATTGCGTGTGAAGTTCATTAAGACTTTTTTGTAAAGCGGCAGAATTCGTCGAATCGATTCGGGCATCTTTTAGCTGCGGTATTGATTGAGTCAATAGGGCGACGGTCTCTTCAAGCCGCTCAGTCAATTTTTCGATTCCGGCTTCAGGCCGGTTCCTGAAGTTGTAAAATCGCGACGCCGCAATTTTACTTTTTGCTATGGCGCTGCTTAAGCACTCAAGCCAAATTTTTGCGGCCTGAGTTTCATTGAGTACATAGCTCAGTTCGAGCAACTTATTTTCGCTGTTGGCCAGCGTGACCACCAGCTGCTGCGCTTTTCTACTCATGATTGGTTTTAAAATTATCCTTTTTGTCTTTACGGTGGCTGCCTTCGTACATTTCATACTTTAAAAAACGGCATTCAATATTTCCATTGAAAACAAAATGCTTGCGTGTCGATTTAAGTTTCATCTCCTGCAGTAAATCTTTATTACCGGCCAGCACCCAAGCTTCGGTTCCGTTAAAGCGATGCTTGAGGGTAAAACCCAGATCGCGATAAACGTCTTTTAAATTATCTTCGTCGCCGATTCTTGATCCGTAAGGAGGATTACAGATCACCATCGATTTTTCTTCCGGTGGCAGCACCACAGAAACCGGTGTGCACTTGAATTCGATATGCTCGAGCACACCCGCATTTTTTGCATTTCGTTTTGCGATGTCGACAATTTTTTTATCAATATCATGACCGTAAAATTTAAAATCCAGTTCTTCTTTTTCTCCACTGATCGCTTCTTCAACGGTTTCATTCCAGACGGACTCATCGAAATCGAGCAAATTCATAAAGCCGAATTTTTTTCGCTGTAAACCCGGAGCCACATTCAATGCCATCATCGCGGCTTCAATCAGAATAGTTCCTGAGCCGCAGAATAGATCCACGATCGAGCTTTTTTTATCCCAGTCAGTTAAGCCAATGAGACCTGCCGCTAAATTTTCTTTTAAAGGTGCTTCACCGGTGCTGAGGCGATAACCACGCATAAACAAAGAATCTCCGGTCGTATCCAGCGCCACCGAAAATTGATCTTTATAACCGCGCACGTGGATGCGAAGGTCAGGGTTTTTAGTTTCCACATCCGGGCGAACTCCGAATTTATCTCGAAACTGATCAACAATGGCGTCTTTGATTTTCATCGCCACAAAACGCTGATCGTGGAGCATACATTCTTTGACGACGACGTCGATGGCCAAAGTTTGCGTGGGCTTTATGTATTTTGTAAAATCGTGTTTGCGAATGTTATTGTAAAGTTCATCATTCTGATAAGCCGGAAAATCGAGTAGAGGTTTTAATATCCGACTGGCGTAGCGCGAATTGAGGTTGGCCTTATAACAGCCCGCCCAGTTCGCTTCGAAAATGATTCCGCCGGTGGTTTTCTCCCATGTCTTTAGACCGAATGATTGTAATTCTTTTTCAACTAAATCTGCCATGCCTGTCGGGCAAGACGCATAAAAGTGTGCCATGTGAGTTCCTCTATTCAAATTTCAAAAAGGTCTGTTCCGTTTATGTTTCAGTGTATTTCGGACCGCCGCCGCCTTCGGGTACTGTCCAATCAATATTCTCAAACGGACATTTTATATCACAGGTTTTACAATGAATACAGTTCGTATAGTTAATTTGTAAATCATACTTTCCGGTTTCTTTATTCGACGGAAGCATCTCGTAAACACTGGCCGGACAAAAAATCACACAGGGGCTCTTATATTGCGGCTCGCAGACCGTACGGCAGATGTCGCCGTTCTGGAGCAGTAAATGATTCGGCGAATCCTCATCATGAGAGGTACCGGTCAAATACACACTTCCCAGTTTATCAAACATTAAAACACCATCAGCCGAAGGCAATTTGTTTGCAGGAGCGTTCAGACCTTCAGATCCCCAAACGTCTTCTACCTTGAGCGTGGTTTTGGCATCAGTTTCATGAATCTTCATATTATCAAAAAATCCGCGACCACCAGTGATCTCCTGGGCAGCAATTAAAGGTAATGAGGCAAATAGGCCTTTAGATAAAGTCTGATGAAAGTTACGTACCCGATAAAGCTCTTTTTTAACATAACTGTTATAAACTTCAGTCTCATAGGCGTTGAGAACCTCCGAAGAAGAGTCCTGCTTTTTAATAGCCTCAAAGGCCACTTTGGCCGCTAGCATTCCTGACTTCATCGCTAAATGTATTCCTTTGAGCTTCTGAACATCAACCATGCTGGCCGAGTCTCCGCAAACCATAAAACCATCACCGTAAAGCTTGGGCATTGAATACCAACCGCCTGCAGGCAAGGTCTTTCCACCATAGGCTACAACCTTACCACCCTTAACCATGTTTGCGATGAATGGATGAGTTTTCAATTTTTGTAACTCGCGATGCGGATCGAGCAACGGATCTTTTGAATCGAGGTAGGCGACCAGTCCTAAAACAATCTTATCGCCGGGAATGGTGTAAATAAATGTTCCACCTATGGATTTACTTAAGGGAAATCCCATCGTGTGAATAACCTGACCGGCCTCAACCGTGCCTGCAGGCATTTGTATAATTTCTTTCACACCCTCTTCAAATACTTCGGGGTTTTTGCCGGCACGAAGATTCAGTTTTTTTGAAACTTGTTTAAATAAACTACCGCGGGTACCTTCCGCAAAAATCGTCGTCTTGGCCTTTAGAATAAGGCCGGGCTCAAAATTCGGTTTAGGGTTTCCTTCTTTATCACGGCCTTTGTCGCCGGTTCTGACGCCGACAATTTTACTTCCCTCATACAGGGCTTCAACTGCCGCGAAGCCCGGAAAAATATTGATTCCTTTCGCCTCACACTGAGAAGCCAGCCAGCGATTAAATTTTGAAAGTGAAACAATTTGGTGGCCGATATTGTGAAAAGGGGGCGGCGTTATCGGAAGCTTAATGGCCGATTTCTGACTTAAAAAGTAAACCGCATCTTTTTTAACTTCCGCATCCAACGGACATCCAAGATCTTTATAGTTCGGTAACAATTCTTCCAGAGCTTTAGTATTTAAAACCGCACCGGAAAAGCTATGAGCACCGATCTCACTGCCCTTTTCAAGTACAACTATCATCTGCTCAGCTATTGGTTCAGCCTTCAATCGTCCTTCGGCAACATCTAGATTATGCTTCTCTACATGCTGTGCAACCTGCAGGGCGCAGGCAAGCCCTGCCGCTCCTCCACCGACGATCAAAACGTCCACATCCATGGTTTCGCGGGTCACGCCTTCAGGCAGGGTCTCATTAGTTTTCATAGGAATCCTGTTTAAAAACCTTCGGTCGGTTCTGGTTTAATTAGTTTTTTCTTTTTTGCCGTACTCTGGCTTAAAATGGGTTGAACTTTGAGATCACATTCATCTGCGCCGCTAGCATATTGCCGCAATCTTGCAATTTCAGCAAAAATTGAATTTTCATCGGCACGGACGTTGAAACTGATAAATAAGATAAGAAAAAAATATTTCTTCATAGGTGTTTTCTAATATGAAAGAAAAACGCTTAAAAATCAATTCTTCTATGATTTCGCATAGGAATTTGTTTCCGTACGTGCTCTATCAAATTGCGGTTTACTTCCGCGAATATAATACCCACTCCATCGGCCCTAACCGCCTTAACTTCACCCCAAGGGTCAATTATCATCGAGTGACCATAGGTTTCTCGACTTAATTGATGTTCAGTCGAAGCGTGAATTCCCGACTGAGCCGAGGCAATGACATAACACTGAGATTCGATCGCCCGGGCCCGCAGCAGCACTTCCCAATGAGCTTGTCCTGTTTTGACTAAAAATGCGGCTGGAACAAGAATAATATCTACTTCAGCTTTTGCATACACCGAATAAAGCTCTGAAAATCGGATGTCATAGCAAATTGAACTTCCGATTTTAAAGTCTTCAAGATTTAAAACCGCCGGATCACTTCCATGCACAAAAACATCCGATTCTCTAATCGGCGCCTGACCCGCTAGATCGATATCAAATAGATGAATTTTTTTATAAACAACGGTCGCATTGTGATTTGTATCTATCAGCACCGAAGCATTATAAACTTTGCCATTTTCCTCAATGGCCGTCGTAAAATGAATACTGATCTGCGCCTGAGCGCAGACATTTTTAAGATCCGTGATGCAGTTGTCGTTTAAGCTAACGCTCTGAACTTTTGAATATTGATCAATCCTGAAAAACAGTGCATTTTCCGGAAATATAATAATTTTCGGCTTTTCGGCTTGCGCTTTTAAAATGATACTTTTGATCTGATTGAAGTTGTCCTGAATATTATCGTTGCTGTTAAGCTGTGCTATACCTATTTTCATATCAATCCAGTTCTATCACCGAATACTTCGGTACGGGATTACATTTAAACCCGCCCTCTTCTAAATTTTTCTGTACGCTGTGTAAAACACCTTCGCAACTCGAATAGTAAACCGCAGATCCTATGACCTGCAGATAGCCTTCTTTTGAGTAGATCGTGTTACATTTTCCATTTTCCATCTTATAGGCCCTGAGCCATCGTGTGTTTTTGCCGCGCTTGCAGAGATAAAAAAGATCAGAGTCTGCCACTTCAGCAATTTTTCTGAGGTCCTGGGCAAAACCGGTAGGCTGAGAAGTCAGCGAAACTAGAACTAATAGGACAAAATAAAAAAGGCCATTTGATCTCATAATTTATTCTCAAATGACCTTTTAAAATTTTCTATATAATTTCATATAATCCGAAGAGACTCGACTAATCTTAGACTAGTCTAAAGAAATACGAAGCCTAAATCTATTTAGACTTAGCTGCCGCTTTCTTGGTTGTCTTTTTTTCTTTAGTGGCCTTCTCAACCAATTTAACATTTGAGTAGTCAATAAAGCCTTCTTTTTTAAGTAAGCCATCTTTTTTATCATAATGTGTTTGAACTTTAACGCCTTGAATTTTAATTTTCATGGCTAATGGTTTTACTTCGATAACTGAACCTTTTTTACCTTTGTCACCACCGGCAATAACTTGAACTGTGTCACCTTTTCTGATTTTCATAAATTCTCCTGATTAAGCTTTTTTTGCCGGTTTTGATTTAGACATTTTACGTCTTATTTTAGTTTTAATTTCCATTGCACGCTTAGAAAGCACTTCGTTTGGTTGATTCATAATAAACTGATCTAAACCACCAATATGCTCCATGTCGCGGATGGCGCTTGTGGCAACATAAAGACGAACCATTTCGTTTAAAGCACGGCTAAATATCCGTTTTCTTTGAACATTTGGCATTGCAGTGCTTTTTGTTTTAATATTAGAGTGACTTACCAAATTTTTAACAACTGGTCTCTTGCCTGTAATTTCACAACGACTCATATAATCTCCTAAATAAATATCTTCCAAAACGTAGGTTTCTGGTATATTACATTTATTCTTCAATTGGCAAGAGGTTTACAATGGAAAAAGAAAACAGTCGTGAGAGTAACAAGAAAAACGTTCGCAGCAAGTACAGAACAGAGTACGCCGGCGACCATAACTTTGATTATAAAGATCCAGCTTCACTGGCACGCTTTATAGGTGATGCAGGCAAGATTACACCGGCCCGCATATCAAAACTTAGCATTTCTCAACAGAAGAGAGTATCTGCAGCTGTTAAAAAAGCTCGCAATTTAGCTCTACTTCCGTCTGGTACTGATGCATATGATACTGCTCCACGTCCAGAGTTAATTAGCCCAGTACCATTTGAAGCTTAGTTTAATACGTACTAGTATTATTAAATTGTTGTTCCGCAGTTATGTTCCTAAAGGTAAGCCGACTGAAAAGTCGGCTTTTTTTGTTTGTTCTACTGCTTAGCTCTCCAGTGATAAGTAGCTGAGCTTAGAACTATCAAATAGATAATATTCGATGTGCGATGAAGAAACTCAGCAGAGAATCCTAAAAAATAAATTGAATTGAATTCTGTGCCCCAATTAAAAATTCTCAATAAAAAAATCGGCAACGCCGAAAAAACCAAAAAAAATGCCAACGTCGCAATATGA
>JAYVIY010000182.1:0-11287 GCA_043769795.1 Pseudobdellovibrio sp.
TGATGAAAATCCGCACTATCTGGCAGATATGAAAAGATTTTTCCCGGAGGCAAAACACCGATTATACAAGGGACGTAAGAGTTCACTTGGAGGGCAAGGCGAACTGAAGAAAGTAGGGTTCGATCCGATTTTCAGTTTGAACCACACCTGTGCGGTTATGCGCTACCGTACCGCTCGACTGATCCGAAAGACCTGGAACACGACGAAAAAAAAAGAAAGGCTAAGTTTGCACTTAGCCTTGATTGTTTTACATCATAATTTGAACTTAAAAACGCCACGCGTTTCAACAGGGTGAGGGGCCAGTTTAAGGTGAATACGTTTCGCAGCCACACATTCCTTCATTCTTCTCATAATGAGTCGTAATCTGCTCATATCCGGCCGTACACTTCTGACAAGTTCTCTGCACCGTGATCGTTTCGTAGCTTGTGCAACGCTGACAGCTCTGCGGAGTTACTATCGTTGCGTAACCCAGGCAATTGCCGGCCTCATCAAAATTGTTGCAAGCGCCCTGCGAAGTGGTACTGCAATCGTAAGTCTCAGTGGCCAGGCAGGCTCCATTCGTTTGATAATCACAATTATAATCTTCCAATGGAGCTTTGCAGCCACCCGTCGAAATGACATCGCAGCTTTTTCCTACCAGGCAGGTTTTTGCTGGCTCCTGGCCATTTTCGTAAGTGCAGGTTCCCGCGGATACTTTTACTACACACGGAATTTTTATTCCCTCAAGCCTCGGACAGAAGGGCGGAGTCAGTATATTAATCGGACAGGTGCAAGGTGCCGAGCCGGACCTCAAGTCACTAAGCGTACATTGATAGCTGACCAGAATGGCTTCTGCCGCGAAGCTGAAAAGAAGCAGAAAGCTTGCCGAGAGCTGAGTAAAAAATCTCATTATTGGGCCCCACTGAAGAATTGTGGCAAGCCATTGAGGTCGCCGATTTTAGTGAAATCCTGAGGCGACAAACGCGGTATTTCTGTAGAATCGTTTTTAATCTTTAAAATTTTTCCATACAACTGTCTTACCGGTTTGTCAGGATCTCCATTGACCAATTGTTGGATGTAATACACAAATATCACATTTTCATTTGCCAAATGTGAAAGCGAAATCGCTGAATTCGGTTTTGCGAGAACTTCGAGAGGGTCAGCATAGGCCTTTACTGGTGTTGTCGGAATTTGCTTAACTTCAATTCTCCAGAGGTCCTGAATAGCAGGGCACGAGACCTCTACTTTTTTAACAAGATTTCGCTGCCACAAAGAAGTCTCTTCCGGTGGTAAAATGAGGGGGCTATCAACTTGATTGCCAGAGCGGATTTCAACAATATTTTGAATGAGATCGTTATCTGAGTCAGCAAAGGCATCATTCACCAGCGGATTGGTGCGTTGTAAAAACTCAACAAGATCAGGAATATTATCGTTATCCGAATCAAGCCCATCTTTCAGATTTATCGACATCAAATCGCATTCGTTAAAACGTAACGCATTGATTTTTGTAGGATCACAGCCCACCGGTCTCTTGCAGAAGGCAGCACCGAATTTTTTGCAGATACCGTCGAGCAGGAATTCGGAGTTTGAATGACGATCACTCGGGTAAGGATCGTCTATATCGGCTACGCCATCCATATCTGAATCGGCAACTAAGTGACCTTGTTTTGCAATAGCAGTCAGATTTACAATATTGAATTCGAGAATCTTATATTGCTCGTTGATCGTATAAGAAAGCAATTTATCAAAATCAAGATTTTTCACATTTGAAACCAAGAGGGGGTCGTCTTTTGGCGGATTTTTCCAGTTGCCGGCCTGTCCGATCGAGCGCAGAACGCTCATGGCTTTTTCGGTATTTTGTGATCCATAAAAAACCGGAATAACCTGAACTTCGGCTGCATTTCCGGCCATTAAAACCATGTTGTGAACTGTGCTGATCATGTTCGGGGAGTTATCATAATCGGTGGGTTGTCCGTCGGTAACGAAAAAGAATTTATAATGAGTTTCTTCGAATTCAGGTGTCAGACCGAATGCTGCGGTCTCTGCCATGAGTGCGTCTTTTCCGCAGGAGAGCGCCGGGGTGTAATTGGTTTCTTTCATTAAGGCCGGAGGTGTATTCGTTTCTGCGATCTGAATCGCAATTAGGCTGTCTATGATTGCTATCGCTGCGGTAGAATCTTTGTATAAGCCCGGGCAATCCGCAAACGTAAATAAATCTGTACTGAATGGAATGATTTTATATTTAAAATTCACGTGAGTGTTAATAAAATCTTTGATGGCGAGTAAGCGGGAATAGTTTGGATCAGTGGCCGCTATGCTACCGACACTTCTGACATTCGAACCGGACATATCGATAATAAAAGCAATTTTTAATTTGTCTTGTAATTGTTTAGTATCGGCAAAAGAACAAACTGAAATTTCAGGTTTTACTGAAGTGCTGGCGGCTACCGATTCAAAACTTGATACGTTGACATCTGAGCAGTTGTTAAAAGAAACACATACAAATACTGCGCTTAAAACATATAGAATCGCCAAAATTGAATTTTGCTTTACCATAGTTCCCACCTCATGCTACGCAGTTCAGTGAATTGGTTCAATTCGAGCTTGATATTGCCGCCAGAGCCAAAAGTCATTTGCTTGCGATAAGCCAGCCAGTAAATTTTTTCTTTAACTTCATTGGATCTAACCTTAACGAGAAATAGCACATCGTTTTCGCCGGCAGCATGTGAGACGGGTCCCAAATATTCTCCACCGGCTACCGGATCAACTTTGAATCTGTCATAAAAGAATATTGAATTCTGATTATAGGCTTTAGTATTCACCAGCGGAATATGTTTCACCTCTATTGAGTATTCAGGAAGGTTGCCTTTGTCGGTTGTAACATAGCCCTTAAACATGACCTGCGCGCTTATTCTAGGGTATTTAACTGCGTCCACTGAATTGACATTAACTAACGGATTATATCCCCAGTAGAAAACCTGATCGTCGGAAAAGCCATCGCCGTTAGAGTCAACGGTGGTGGCATCTAACAGCGGATTTAGATTCTTTATAATTTTAATATAGTCGAGAATGCCATCATCAGAGGTGTCGCGGCGATTGGTTGCTGTCTTTAAAGTTTTTTCTTCGCATTCATTGAGAAAATCACCATCTACGTCGAGCTGCGCTTCGCAACCCGACATTCGGCAGCCGAATTTGCTGCTGATGCCATCGAGACAATAAGGTGCATCGGCCCTAGATCGCTCTCTTAGGGGGTCAGTGCCCAAAGTTATTTCATCGTCGTCGGTTAATCCATCGGCATCGCTGTCGGGCACCCAAGAGCCATCTTCGATTTGAACGGCATTTATATTCACAACATAGAATTTGTCTATTTTGTAAGAGAGCACTTGAATCGGCACGGCAGATCTTGGTTTAACAACTTCCATAGTGGCTAACGTTGTTAGCCGCGCCTGCGGAATCATTTTTTTGTATTCGTTGAAAATATTGGTAGCTCCGGGAGGCGTGGGCGTGCTTAAGTTGAGGATGCTGACAAAGTTCATATTGATGTTACCTTGCATAAAGTAATCTGCGAGACCGGCTATTGACATCAATGTTGTCATGTTTTTTGCGGGATCATTATCTTCGGCTCGCCCTAAATATTTATAAAGCGAATTTCCGATAGTGAGGCAATAACAAGCATCGCCGGAAAAAGTTTTAGGAAGCACTCCAGTTGCTGTGGGAGCAGCTCCGGGCCCTGCGCAGATTTTTGCCTTCGCGATCATTTCCGCTGTTGCGGGTTTTGGCGTTAGAAGTTTTCCGTTGCCGTCAAATAACTGACCACCGGGCAAAAGTGTGTCGCACTGAATGTAGTCTGGGTCCAAAACGCATTCCATTGGGCACTTTGCCAGATCCATCGCTGTTTTGATTTCAGTTTGCTGGGGCTTGTACAGGCCGTCCGAAATATAATAAAATTCGAAGAGGCTGGTGTAGAGCTGTTTTTCAGTCAATAGCTTACGCATTTCTTCTTCAATTTTTCCCTGTGCATATGACAGGAAAGTATAGGGCACGGTCGTTCCCATTTTTTTATCGGACGCGGAGCGATTAGGATTCTGAATTTCCTGAAGTTGTTCGGCATTCAAATCATTTAAACGCTGAATCGACTCAGTCAGGCTCATAAAACCGAGTTTGGCCATTTCATTTAACTTTCGGTTGGCGTCGACGATTCCTCCGGAAAAAGGCAAAATCATCACTTGTACATCGGGCTCATTTTTATCTCGCAGTTGTTGCAGCCAAAGCTTTATTGTTTCAAATCTTTTTCCTGCAGAGTCATATCCAGGGGCGCCCATGCAAGGTGCGGGGTTTATACTTGGGTTGGTGCCGTCAAGATCATCCATGCATCCCTGCAGTGCCATAGACTGGCTTTGGTCAATCGCAAAGATCAAGCGAGTGTGCGACCGAACTTTAGATGGGCTTTCCAGTACACCGGATATATCTAAGCCAAAAGAAGCGATGATTGTAGGAACTTTGTTTAGATCAAACTTACCGCAGTTCTGAAATGAAAGCAGAAGAAATCCAAAGAACAAAAAAGGTGCCGAAATTTTTTTTATTTTTTTGAAAGGATTTTTGGACAAGTTCAAAAGAAATGCGAAATGTTTCATGAACTTACCCCTCCACCTTCTATTTATCGTAAGATCTTCAAATTTACTCAATAGGCTATGCTAACTTTAGAAAAAATTTGTTCCGTTTTTGCTTAAGTATTCTCAGATTGTGACACCAATGAGTTAATAAGTTCTCATTATGAAATTTTGTCTTTTCAAGCTTCGAGGATTAGCTCCAGTAAATTCCGATAGACCAGGAAAACAGGTTGGCAGCAACAGCTGCCGAAATGGCAGAGACGGGCGAGAGTCTCATGCAGAACTGAAAAATAATTAATTTTTTGCGGCTGTCGGGTTCAAAGTCGCTTTAAGAATTCTCGCTCTGAGTAGGTCGACCGGGGCAAACATACTTATGGACTGTGCAAGAACGAGGTCAGTCTGTATGAGGTCTATGGCCATTTCACAACCAAAAATTACTAATTATGTCACGCATGCAAACTAATTTTTCAACATCTCAAATTGAGACAGTAATAAATTTATGTCAGACAAAGGACTTGCCGAAAGAGAAATCAACACGAAGCAATGAAAGGTCTAAGATGAAAATGGTAAGGGTGTTTGCAATTTTAAATCTATTTTTTTTCTTAGCCGGATGTTCTTCGGGAGAATCAAAGTTGCAGTCGATCTTAGATCGCCAGATCGGACGCCCCAAGTTTGTAGAACGAACACGACTTGAATTAGACAGTATTTTAGGCAAGAAAGAATCAAAACTTAAAACCAGTGTACTTAATTTTGTCGCCGACCGGGTCGAATTGAAATTCACCGAAACTATTATTGATGGAAAACGTGGGCGGGTAAGAGTCATCGCGAACGTGCCTAAAATGGAAGAAATGAGCACCTTGATATTGATGGCCAGTTTTCTACCACGCGATAAAATGCTCGATATGACTATTCAGGATCTATTTATTGAGGTGGCAAAAAATTCAAGACGACCAAGTAGCTCCGGCGACAACATTACAAATGAAACCTACGAATTCAGTATTGATTTTGAAAAGAGAAAAGAATGGGTTGCTAACTCTGAGCAACTAAATCGGGCATTCAGCAAAAGAAATCTAATTACAAAAAGATAAAGCAAACTTGTGATCGGACTAGACCTATGGCTAGGATTTCGTTCTAGACTCGAACCTGATGGGGTTTCATCTTAAAATAATGCGGTGAGCTTATTTACAAAACTTTTTAAAGTTGCTGCCGCATTTATTCTATTTCCCGTCGCTGTATTCTTTTCGATTTACACCTTGGAGCAGCAAGGCTTCTTCAAAATTGATAAAGTTGAAATTAGAATCGACACTAAAACTTCGCAAAAAAATTACATCTCGTCAAAAATTAAAGAGTTGCAGATTAAACTAAATTCGATAAAAGGTATTTCACTTTGGCGCGCTCCCCTCAGTCAGATTTCACAATCTTTAAAAGAAGAAAAATGGATAAAAAACTTTCAAATTACTCGAGCTTGGCCCTCAGGTGTAATTTTAACAGTGGAGCCAGATAACGTTGTGATTTTAGTCATGTCACAAGAGGGAATTCAGGTGGGCTCTGAGGCAACGCTTATTCGCCCCATAACAGAATCGGGTCAACTGCTCGGAAAAATTAATTCAAACTCTTCACCGAACGCAATGGTTACCCACGATTCAGTTTTTCTAAGTGATCAGCAGGTAAGAGATGGTGCGATGGAAATAATAAAGTCGCTTCCTGAAACCGGTGCAATGAGTTCGGCTCATGTTTCTGAAATCGGCTTCGATAAAAAAGAAGGTTACTGGATAAAACTTCTGAAATCAGATACCAAAATCAATTTCGGCGAACTTCAATTTGAAATAAAATCGGCGCGAATTTCTCAGGTCATTGAATACCTCGAAAGTCGCAACCTTAAGGCTCGCGTCATAGACGCAAATCTATCTAAAAAAGTTCTTGTCAGGTTGCAGCAGAATCCATAAGCTTAAATCACATAGACATGAGTCTGGATGACTTTCGACTGTGTGAACTATTGCTTGATTGCAAAACAAGTAGTTGACGAATTTGACAACATGATGGGCAACTTAGAATAAAACAAAGGAATCGACCGCTTGAGTTCGAAAAATTTTTCAGACTTCAACAGTCTAAAGGACTTAAGGATGAGTACTTCAAAAGGCGGGCCTGTACTGGCCTCTCTCGATATCGGATCTTCATTAGTAAAATTAGTCTACAGCGTAATATCAGCTCCCAATCGAAACGAGCTTCATTCATCGATGAAGCAGGAAAATCAGATCGATGTGGTCGGTGTGGGCTTAGCGCCAAATACAGGAACTAAGCACGGAGTGGTGGTTAATATCGAAGCCACAACCGAATCGATCAGAAAAGCAAAAGAAGAAGCCGAACTCATGTCGGGTTATACTACAAACGAAGTTTGGGTCAGCGTCAGCGGAACTCATATTCAGTCTTTTGATTCAAAAGGCATGGTTGCAATTAAAAACAAAGAAGTCAGTGCTCAGGATGTTGAGCGCGTGATTGAGGCCGCTAAAGCAATTATGGTTCCTGCCGACCGAATGGTTTTACATGTGATTCCGCGTGAATACAGAATTGACTCACAGGATGGAATTTCAGATCCGATCGGAATGTCGGGCATTCGACTTGAAGCCAGCGTTCATATCGTCACGGCGAGCCAGTCAGCTATTTCAAATTTAATTAAATGTATCGAAAAAGCCGGATTCAAAGTGATGGGAATCGTTCTTGATCACCTGGCATCGAGTAAAGCCGTATTGAGTGAAGACGAAAAAAATCTCGGTGTCTGCACTGTTGATATCGGTGGTGGTTCAAGTAAAATTGTTTACTACGTTAATGGCAGCGTGGCTCACACTGCGGTTGTACCGGTGGGTGGCGCTCACTTTACAAACGACATCGCAGTAGGACTGAGAACTCCGCAATCTGCTGCTGAAAATTTAAAGAAAAAATTCGGATCTGCGGTAGCCTCATTGGTTTCTGAAAATGACATCGTCGACGTTGAAGGTGTGGGCGGTCGCAAAGCCCGAACAATTCCGCGAAAAGAATTGTCGCATATAATCGAAGCTCGCGCTGAAGAGTGTCTGGGAATGATTGCAAACAATATACGTTCAAGCGGTCTGCAGCCGGTCTTGGGCTCGGGAATAGTAATGACCGGCGGCACCAGTAGCTTAGACGGCATTATTGAAATGGGAGAATTTATTTTTGATATTCCGGTTCGTCGCGGGTTGCCAAGACAAGTCGGCGGATTAAAAGACGTAGTTAAGGGCGGAGAATTTGCAACCTCAATTGGATTGCTGATTCATGCTCTCGAGCAAAAGAAAGATTATTACGCTCGAAAAGAATCCAGCGGCCGGTATTCAAATACTAAAAATGACAGTTTTGATGGTTTTTCATCAAAACTTAAAAAGTTTTTAAACGATTTATTTTAAGCGTTCACAGATGAGCGCAACAAATTTTTTTCTACGGAGGGTGCATGTTTGAACTTGAGGAGAACGTAAATATCGGGGCTAATATTAAGGTCGTAGGCGTTGGCGGAGGCGGTAGTAATGCTGTTACCACTATGATCGAAACCGGAATGGTTGGCGTCGAATTCGTAGTAGCAAACACGGATATTCAGGCATTAAATTCTAGTAAAGCCGGTTATAAAATTCAATTGGGTGCAGATTTAACAAAAGGCCTCGGCGCCGGAGCAAACCCTGATGTGGGCCGACGAAGCGCAATCGAATCATATAACCAAATAGTTGATCAACTGAAAGGTTCAGACATGGTTTTTGTAACGGCAGGAATGGGCGGCGGTACCGGTACCGGCGGCGCTCCGATCGTTGCAAAGATTGCCCGTGAGTTGGGTGCCTTAACAATCGGTGTAGTTACTAAGCCTTTTGTTTTTGAAGGTAAAAAACGTGGAAAACACGCTGAGAACGGCTTGGCTGAATTAAAAGAAAATGTTGATGCGCTCGTTGTAATTCCGAATCAGAAATTATTAGCCATTGCCGGCGAAAAAACTCCGCTTCTTGAAACCTTCAAAAAAGCTGATGAAGTTTTACACCAAGCTGTAAAAGGTATTTCTGATCTGATTAACATCCGCGGATTAATTAATTTGGATTTCGCAGATATCCGAACTGTTATGGCTAACAAAGGTTTGGCTTTGATGGGAACGGGCGCAGCTAAAGGTGAAAACCGTGCTGTTGAGGCGGCCACTCAGGCCATTTCTTCTCCTCTGCTTGAAAATGTAAAAATTGATGGTGCAACCGGCATTATAATCAATGTAACGGGTGGTTCTGACTTGTCGTTATATGAAGTCAACGAGGCCTCGCAATTAATCACCGAAGCAGCTAGTGAAGACGCTGAGGTTATTTTTGGTGCGGTAATAGATCCGACCTTGAATGATGAAGTACGTGTTACTGTAATTGCTACCGGTTTCAGTCATGAACAGAAGCGTGAAGGAATTGCAAACTTCAATTCAATGCAAAGCTTCTTACAGCAAAATGCTCAACCGCAGCCGACGATGCAATTTCAGCAACCGCCGCCGCAACAATTTCAAACTCAGCAACACTATCAGCACTATCAACAACAAGCTCCGGCACAAATGCAGCCGACTTACGCTGTAGCTCCGCCAGTTCAGCAGGCGCCAGCTGCTCCGCAAATAACTCCGATTATGATGCCTCCGATTGTTACTCAGGCTTTGCCATCAATTGATAATGTGCAGGAATCGATCAAGTCGTTTACTAACGAACTGAATATGATTGAAAACGAGTCGCTGGTATCTGAAGTCATTCTGAATGATTTTCATACCACTGAAGTCGTTTTGAATGCGCAACCCGAAAGTATTTTCTCGACAGAAATTTCGCCGGTTGCCGCGACCAACGTAGCTAATTCAACTGCGCGGGATATGCTGTTAGCAAAGGCTAAAGCATTTCGTGAAACCCAGATCGGACAAGTTGTTTCGCAGGATAAATCTATTCACCCTGAACAATTATCTATGATGGATGAAGAAAAGCAATTTGAAGATGCGCGCAAAATGGCCCGCGATATTTTAGAAGTGCCGGCCTTTATTCGAAAAAAACAAGGAATGGATTTGCAGAACTAATTGAGATTTCATTAAGTTGAACTCTTGGTTCGTCTCCGATATACATCTGAAAGATCTACATGAACGCAACGGAAACCTTCTGTTGCGTTTTTTATTTTACCTGAATGAAAGTCCGAAAGAACATCGGCTCTTTTTGCTGGGTGATATTTTTGACGCCTGGGTTTCGGGCGGAAACGCCTTCGTCAGTCATTTTTCAATACTTATAGAGGAAATCGCAAAATTTAAGCGTGCCGGCGGCGAAGTTTTTTACTTTGAAGGTAATCACGACGTGCACATCGATGTTTTTTGGACGAAGAAATTCGGTATTCCGGTTATTGAAGACTTGGAGTATTTTGATTTGCACGGGCTGACATTGCGACTTGAGCACGGAGATTTTATCAATCCTGAAGACAAGGCTTATCTCAATTACCGTAAATTGATACACCGGCCGTGGGTTGAGTTTCTGGCGCATAATTTACCGAGTCACTTCTGGAAATGGCTGACAGAGAGCCAAAGCAAGAAGAGTCGTAAAAAAACTTCCCGTTATGCTCAGGAAAATTCTGAACGAATTATAAAACTCGTGCGGGCTTATGCCGAAAAGACTTTTAAAGTAGAACCTTTCGACCTAATCGTCACCGGTCATATGCACATTTTTGATGATTACTCGTTCGAAGTCAGCGGGAGAAAAGTGCGGTCAATTAATCTCGGAACCTGGCTTGAGATACCGAGAGCTCTAAAGGTGACAGACGGTGAAATAAAAGTTATTTCACTGGAGTCTTTTTTAAATGAAAAAAATTAGACTTAAAAGTTGTAGGTGTAGCTGAGGATGCCGGAAACTCCCGAAAGAGTTGTGGCCACGTCATTACTACTGGCATCTTCAAGTTCGCGATCGACTATAGCCTGAGATGCTCCAGTAGGTGGTGCTGCGCCCGAAGCGGAAGAGACAATATTTCTAGAAATAGGTAGATACCTATAGTTGCCTTCGATATTAAAACAATGGTCAGGAATAAAACAAAATTGTGCGCCCAGTCCGACCTGTGTTCCGAATGCAGATCCTGTGAAATCAGCGCGGTTAGCACCGTTTTTAACAGAGCCATCGAGTTTGCCATAACCTAAGCCGCCTTGAATATAAAAGTCTATGAGGTCATTACTCAATGGGATAATGCGGACTAAAGGAAATACGGTGTACCCGTTCAAACTGTAACTGTGGGCGCCGTCGGTTCCTGAACCTGAAGAACTCTGCGAAAACAATGTCGGGCGCAGCTGAAGAGCGACGAAGTTGTTAGAAAAATGAAAGGTAATATAGCCGATGTATTCAGTGGCGGCGCTCAGTGAACTTGCCGACGAGTTCGTAGAAGCTTTCGCTACATTGATCATTGAGTTAATGCCGGTCTGTTCGGCTGTGGTCAGTGAAATGCCGAGTCCCATTGAAAGTGACCCTCCTGCAAAAGCTCCTTTGCCGCCCTTTTTCTTGGCCGCTATTGCCTGAGTCGAAAAACCCAAGGTTAAAACTAAAACTAGTAAGTAACCGGAAATTACACGCAAATGATTGATCATTTCAGACTCCTTGATAATTTAGAGGATACACTCTTCAATTATGAGGGAGCCTTAAAAAGATCGCAATGCTAGCCCAGACTTTCGC